>NZ_RXPT01000008.1:0-248026 GCF_003965585.1 Enterobacter sp. WCHEn045836 | reverse complement strand
GGCCTTAACGGTAGTGGAAGACGCTTCGGTACCAACGGAAACGCCATGATTGCCGGTGCCGCGGGCATTACGCCCCACCACGGTTGCCACAACGTCCGCAGCGGCCCCCATGCCAATGGCAATCGAACCGCTGCGGTTGTCGCCGTCATCAATAATCGGTAAACCCTGGTGCGCGGCACCGTGTCCGATAAAAATGGTGCCGTCGTATTCGGATGCCGGGGTGGTTACCTCCCCTTCCACTGGCCTGATAAGCACCATCGGCGCGGCGTCGCCTGGCTCACCGGGTTCCCCCTTCAGGGATGCGAGAAAATTCGCCTCGGAACCCACGTTTCCCGCCTCCAGCCAGGACTGATACGCAGAACGGCCATTTTCTCCCTGTTCTCCATCATTCCCATCATTCCCGTCAGCCCCCGGCGCCCCCTGGAGAGACGCAAGAAACTCCTGTTCACTGCCTTCATTGCCCTGCGCCAGCCAGATTTCATAGGCGCTCTGTCCGTTGCTTCCGGCCTCTCCATCCTTTCCGTCCTGGCCGTCCTCGCCCTGAAGCCATTCAAGAAAATCAGCTTCGGTTCCTTCGTAACCTTCATCCAGCCAGACTTCATACGCGCTGGCTCCCTCTTCACCTTCCGGGATCAGTTCCCGCACCTGCTCCAGCGAAGCCTTGCGCGTCTCGCCGTCCTGCACCACCGGGAAAACCTCACCTGCAAGCAGGCGGGTGGCCTCCGGAAGGTCGGAAATTTTGACGCCCTCATCAGTAAGTCGCACCCTTCTTTGACGACGTACAGACGTGGCTGAACCTCCCGACCGCACCCTGCGCTCAGGCATTTTTGTATTTGTCATAATGACTCCGTTACTTCAGGAAACTGAAAGCGGTTCTGACCCGAGTTCAAGAACGTTGCAGGTGGGTAAGACGAGCATCACGCGGGCAACAATGACAGAAGGAACCGGAAGACCACCGATGGCGAACCGGCCCTGGCTGTCCGTGACCACATAGCGCACCGTCTGGTTGCCGTTGGCGTGAGTAATAATGATGGCAACGTCCTGGTCGGCGACATCAACATCATCAATGATGATTTTTCCCGCCACCACGTTTTTACGCCTGACCAGTTTTATCGAGCCGTAGTAATGCACCGGAGGCGTGCCATCGCCGTACCAGAACGGCGCGTTGCCGAAATTGCTGAAATGCGGCCCGAAACCAAATGGCTTACGTTTTATCACGCGATGTTTTCGCATGCCGACACCCTGGGGACGGGGTATCAGATCATATTCCTCAACCAGTTTCTGTACGGCGATGCTGACGGTGTCCTCTTTCCACACCAGGCGCATCGTCATGTCCTGACCGTCAAGGACAGTCGTACTGACATCGAGAATGTAATCCGCAGCGGCTTTCACATCGTCAATCGTGGCAATGCCGTTATTTTTGCAGATTTTGGCCTTAATCATTTTGCGGTACAGGACATCATCCACTTCGGCCACTTCACAACCCGGCACGAACTTTCCCACTGGCCGTTTCCGATACCCCGCTATGCGGCCACAAATATTGAGCTGCTCCCCCTCCGCATTATCGATGTCCAGAATGTTGCGAACCTTCGCCACCTGCTCCACGATTCTGCCCTGAGCCACATCCGGAAGAGACATAATCCATTCGATAAGTTTCGGGGCATTTTTGTATTGCCAGTAAATCCGGCTTTTCGCCTTGTCGCTGAACTCAGACATAATTGACCGCTATATTCTCCACGCTGAACACACCCAGCTGATTAAACTTCACCGGAATAACCCCCTGATTCACCTCGCTGGGTTCGGTACCGAGAGCAATGTTACTCACGTAATCATCAGCTCCGACAAAGTAGTTCGACGGCGTATAGAGCCGTCCCGCGGCCAGCGCTTCGCCAATACGAAAACCCTGCTTCGCAAACCCCGTGGTTTCGTCAAAGCCGACCAGCGTGTAATCCACAATGGCCTCTTTAATCTTCTGTTTATCGTCCTCCCCCAGCGTGCTGGTTTTGATATCAACCTGGACATAAATCGCCACGTACTCGGGCCGGTAGAACGTGATGTTCACGGGCTGGCCTTTCGGCGTAAACGTGTCCACGCTGATTTTGTTGGGGAACGTGTTGTAGCGGTTCAGGCCGCAGCCCGGATTTTTATGTGTGGCCATCGCCAGAACGATATCGTCAGTCTCGCCCCCGTCGATAAATATCGCCATCGAGTGCCCGTACACGCCGTGCTCGTCGGGCTCGCTTTCTTCATTCTCATGAACCAGGGTCTGCTTAACGCCCGTCACGTTATCCAGCGCGGCTTTGATGTTGTCGATCTGATTATTTCCCGGCAGCGCGACGGAATAGTTACGTCGCACCCGAAAGGCGTTATCGCTCTCCTCTGCCTTTCCCAGGCTGGCGCCCTGCGTGTTTTTCACTGCGCGTATGCGTGGCACAGGGGAAGCGATGATGGTCAGCGTGCCGGGATTGGCTCCCTCCGGCCCTGCAGTTGTGCAGGTGACGCTGACCGACGCTTTCCCGCCCGTGTCGGTGATGACAGTCGCGTCAGTCGCCCAGAGGGTTCCGGTGAGACGGTGGCGCACCGTCACCCCGGCCGGTATTTCGATCAGCCCGTCACCCTCAAACTCAACCACATCTGTGGAAAAACTCTCCGGCTGGCGCTGTAAACCTGCAAACGCCGCAATGCGGTCGAGCTGTTGCCCCTGTGCCGCGTTCGGGTCAGCGGCGTGATAAGCGTTAATCACCTCTTCATCGAGGTTAGCCAGCAATTCACACCAGACAGCAATCGCCAGCCCATCAGGCGTTTCCGGGTCGATATTCCAGCCGCTGTCGATGCCGAGATACTTCTCTGTGACGAGGTCTTTATATTCCTGGAGTGTTGTTCCTGTTGCCCCGTCTTTTGTGATTTCAGCCATTACAGATCCTTTTCATACAGGAATTCGAACTGTTCGTTGTTGATATCCGTCAGCGTGGTCCTGATGGTGAATTTGCGTTTTCTGGTGTCGCTGTCCATATCGAATGTGTTAATCGCCATGACGCCCCTCGTGGAAAGAATGCGCTGTTTGATGTTGGCCTCGGCGATATCGCGTGAGGACTTCCCGAGGATGCTCTGAAACCACGGCGTACCGTCGGTGGCATCGAGAAAATACTCCCCCAGAAAAAGACGAAGCCTGCAAATGCAGGCCTGTCGGGTTTCTTCTTTTCCGGTAACGAAGTGCTCGCCACTTGTCACGATATCGCCGCCTGAAAAATTGCGGATCATGGTTTTCTCCTGAATTATTCCGGCTCTTTCGTCTTACTACCGCCTGGCTCAACCCCTCCATGTTTATGCGTTGAGCCGATATTCTTCCCGTTGTGTTTAAGCCCCTCAGACGACAGGGAAAGTGTCTGCCCTCCGACACTGAGGTTTATCCCGTCATCGGCGAGATGTAGCCGCACGGAGCCGCTGGCGTTGCTCATGCCAATACCTTCTGTCGGCAGTCCAGAAATACAGGTGGCGCGGGAGCGGTAACCCGGTGCAAAAAAAGCATCGGTCGCATCAAACATGCGGGCATCCAGAGGGCGCACAGGCCCGCCCTGCTCGAGCCAGTAATCTACGGAACGCTGCGAAAAGTGGATTAAACCTTCAGTCCCTGCCGGCAGCTCATGGAACACTATCCAGTCGGCGGTACCGGAAAACTGTACCGGCACATGCTGGACTTCAGGGAGGGTGTTAAATACTCCCCCTCCTTCATGCCGCTGAATGCCTATTTCCACAATCGCACGCTGAAGGTCTGGATCATATCCCGTAACTTTTCCGGGTAAGCAGAACATCAGATCCCACATGAGCTGTGACCGCAACTGCATTACCATCGTTAGAAATGGATTGGAGTCCTTCAAAATCAGTTCCCCCGCCATAAACAAATGGCTGTTGTTTTCCAGGTATTCCCCCACAAAGTCCCTTCATGGGTTGTTCTGAGAATGGTGAACTTCCCTGTACGCCGCTGTTTTCCAGCCAGGTCCTGTAGATCAGAAAAATAGGCGAGACTGAAATTCAGAGTCCAGAAGCGGGAGGTGACGTTCATTACATCTGCGGGCTGCAGTTGATAATTCAGTTTTACATCCACTTCCAGAGAACTCGCATACCAGCGCGGTGCGCCTTCCATACCGTTTAACGCTGATATGTCATGCTCCACCCACTCACGCGCAGCACCTTCGCGTATGATGAGCGTGCGGGTCGGCGTATGAAGCCACCAGAAACGGAAGAATTGTTTCAGCTCGTCCAGCAAGACGCGGCATAGCTTGCCTCCGGCATTACGCCCCCTGATAAGAACGGGGAGATCCGAAAAATCACCGACAAATTCAACAGGAGCCCCTAGCCCTTCAGCAATATCCCGGATTACATCCTTATAGGGCGTGTTATCCCCCCATGTTTTGTAGGAGGATGCATCCCACTCCGTTGATGTTGCCGTACAGTAGAGTTTTATGCAGGTATTTACTCCATCCTTCGCAACCTGAACATTGTTGATACGTCCCGTAAAAATGATGCCAATATCCTCACCATATCCGGCTTTCAGGGTAATAGTTCCATAACTGTTTTTCTTATCATCCCGCAGCTGTATCAGTTCACGCGCACGGGAAGAAATACCGTAAACAGTAATACCCGCTGTTGCATTGACATGTTGAGGAAAATTATCAACGAGAAAGCGGGTTTCGATGGGTGGCGCATAGGTTAGTTTTTCCCCGCTGGTAGTGGTTATCTCAAGCAGGTAGTTACGCTCAAACAATCTACTCATCAGCGATCCATTCCAGTTTGTTATTTACCCCAAGATTGCTGACGGTCGGACTGTCACCGCGCAGATATAGCGCCCCGATATCAGTATTCAGCCCAGCCAGCAAATTCACGTCAGGGTGAAGCGCTCGCCCTAATACCACGGGGTTACCATTTTCAAGAATATCCACGCAAAAGTATTCAAACCGTGTGAGCCAGCGGAGCCTGAACACCAGGTAATGCGATCCGAGCTGGATACGGAAACGCTGGAATGCATAACCGCTGGAAAGAGGAATGACGATCATGCAACCTCCACAAACTCAGTAACAACCTCCCCGCCAGCGAATTCAGCCTGTCCTTGCGTGGTAACACTGTCACCCCAGGGTAAATTGGCGTTTGTCTCTGCTACGGTATCGTGAATAATGGTCAACTGCTGAATTTCCACGACAATGATCAACCCGCCTTCGCTTTCCTTATCGGTCTCGGTCCGGGTATTAGTGATGAGACAATTTCGGTAAGACGCCCCTTTGCTGGCGATGAGGTCGAAGGTTTCATGACTGCGTTGAATTGTGCGCAGCTGATCAAGCAAGCTCTGCGACCGCGTTGTTCCCTGGCTGTTCTGGAAAACCGCAAGCCCCACACTGGCGGCAATACCAGAAAGCGCCGCCGTCCGCCCCGATAACAGTGATACGGCCATACCAGCCGTAAGTCCCCCGCCTATGTCGACCAGCGGTTGAGCCAGTTCTTCCTGTTGAGCAATCAGGCCGCGAAACCAGTTATCCGATATTCCGATTTCCATTGTGATATTCAGCGCGCGGGTGACGGCGTTGTCCTGAGCGGTTTCAGCTGTTTCAAGTGGGAAATCACTCACGTCAGTACGCAATTCGGTACTTTCCCTCAGCAGGGCATCGAAATAGAGGTTCCCAATCCGCGGCCTGTTTCGTGTAAACAGTCCTGTTATAGCCATCAGAATTTATCCGTTGATAGATGGGCCACAGCTTGTTGTGTGGCCTCAGAGACTCGACCAAAGACGATATCGCCAATTTCATCACCATTGGTGCCATTAGCATTAACCACAATATTGTTATTTGTAGTGATGGTAGGGGAACCGCCACGACCAGACATTTCACTGGATCTTGGAATGGTGTTTGCTGTCGCGTTATATCCCGAGAGGGCATTCTGACCGGCAGAAGAGTTCAACCCTGTCCACACCGGACGAAGGGCTTTGGCTGCCTCCTTAAAATTACCATTACGGATGTTTTCTGCCTGCCCTGCGCGTCGGGCCAGCCATAAAGCTACCTTATCCTGATTCTCAGGAGAGAAATCCATCGGGCCAAGTGCCCTGACAGCATCATCCCATGACTGCGCCGTGATTTGATAACGTCCGGCAGCAGAGGTGCGGGTACCATTGTGATTAAAATACTGGCGCGGGTGATCCGAGAAATCAGCAAATTGCCCCCCACCGAAAAGTGTGTTGTATCCCTTGTTCGCGTATTTATCCGTTCCTTCCGCCTTAGAAATAAGATCGAGAAACTCTCTGCCATTCTTATCTGGCGTCTGGTCTGTTGCCGCATCAAACATGGAGGGATAAACATTCATTGCGCTATTTAAATAACTTGATGTATAGCCTGAAAGTGTTCCGCTCACGGCAGCGTTATTGGCAGCAATAGGTTTTCCTGTGTCAGCAAAAATACCTTTTAACCACCCTCTAAACTGTTTTCCGTACTCCTCTGCTGGTTTCATCAGCCAGTCGTGCCACTCCCCTGTGGCTGCGAGATCAAACCAGTCGCGGTTGTTTCTGTAAAACTTATTGGAGGTATCAAGAAGGTCATTCAGGTTTTTCAGTAATGGACCGCCTACAGCCTTACTTAAATCGTCAAAATTGAGTTTAAGCAATGCCAGTTGCTCCTGGAATTCTTGCGAAGAATCAATCAAATCATTGCTGGGCTGGCGGTAACTTTTAACAAACTCCGCCATTGCCTTCTGAAGCCCAGATGACCCTCCCTCCAACAGACGTATAAGCGGTGAATTCTCGTCCCCACCAACACTATCGCGTATCCATCGCATTTGATCGCTGTTCATTTGCTCGTAGGAACCCGCAAGATAATTGATTGCATCAATTCCCGACAAGTTGCGAAAATGTTCTGGATCAAAAATCCCACCCCAATATGCTTTTTCCGGAATCCGCCCTTCTTGTACATCCTGTTGCAGAGCTGTAATCTTTTGAACAATACCGAAAGCGTTATCAGCCCCCGCCCCCACTCTATCCAGTGCAAATCTAAGAAGGTCTATTTGAGAAATTGAGAACTTAGTATTTTTTGATAACCGAACCAGTTCATTTGTTGTCGTTGCCACACCACGTGTTAATGCATCAAAAGATGCAGCAACACCTGCCATTGTTCCCAACTGTAAGGCTGCGGACTTTAACCCTTTAAGTGAGTCCATTCCCGCACTGAAGGTTTTTTTGTCGACATCAAGCCCTAAGGATACAAGCAAGCTATCAATAACTTCTGTATTACCCTGTGCCATAATTACCTCATAAAAAACCCGCATATTAAGCGGGTTCATCATTACTGTTACTGTGTAGCAGCCTTATAGATGCCGTAACCGATACAAATACAGATCATTATTACTGCCCTTTTAACAAATAGATCATAGGATATGGGCTCGTCTGTTTTACCGATAGCTACAATTACTCCATCAATTTTTGCTATCAAAAAACCAATAACAGCACCCGCTAAAACTCCGACCGGCCCATGTGTCATAGCACCGACAAGCGCACATACTAATATTGTTATATAAAACATACCGTTCCCTTTCATTAAGTAAAAAAAGGATAATAAACGGTAAGCATGTGCGGGCGATTCAGAATGGTCACATTATTTTTCCGATTTTGCTTTATCGGCAGCATCTATTAAGTCGTCCATAGCATCATGCATCATCTGGACTTCTTCAATCGAATAGGTGCCGTCTGTCATGTCAGACCATGCTGCTAATGGCGGACAGAGATTTCCTATTCCCGTGCATGGCCGCCAGAGGAACCAGTCAACTCTGGCTTCTTGTCCGTCGCTTCCGGTTCGGGGTTTGGCTCTTTCTTGCTTAATTGCCAAAAAGGGCCGATGTTCTCCTTCAGTACTTTGGCTATTAAAAGCAGGAATAAATGAGGTTCATCCTGAAAGAGGTTTTCTGAGACAGGGACTCTATCAGAGCTGCGAATTACGCTGCCTCCTGCCACCCCAAGTTTTTTAAGGCGTTCTATCAGAGGCATATCCAACGTGGCAACCACTGCCACAGCTCCCATATCGCCCATATCGTCACGAACTATTGGCAGCAAATTGTAGCGTGACGCAATATTCAACATCTCAACCTGATCACGCGCCGGAGCGGTATCACCCACATAAGTTTCGTTATCAATCTGAATTTCAATTCTACGAGCCATTTATTTACCTCATGTTGAATAAAGTTGTGCTGCTGTTCTCAGCACCCGGCATTGCCGTGCCGGGTAACTGAAAAATAAAAAAAAGGAGTTTTATGGAAATCGATACCAGAATCACCCGCGAGATACTTCTGCTGTTGCTAAACCGCCATGGAAAGGAAGCCATTTACGGTTACATCAAAACCAATGACCCCACACTGGAGAAAATAGCCGGAGATAAAAAGTTGATGATGACGCATCTTCTGTGGTTGCAGAGGCAGGGATACATCGGTCTGATTGAAGAGCTTATTCCCCTTGGGGAGCAAGGAGCCTCGCACGTTGTTCTGATGGACTCTGGTTTGAAGATAGCACGCTCCCTGAAGGAGTAAGCTTTTCAACACGATATTCATTCTTTAAATAACAGTCCTGGATCTCAACATCCATGGCTGCGCGGGCATCCCATAGCAAATCACTTTCATGCACGATGTCGGGTGCCTTTTCCGATTCAGGTCTAATTTCCGCAAGCTGGAAAAGTGTGACGCCCTCCACCTTAAACCCATTCCCTGCATGAAGACCAGTAAATCGCCCCCAACCGAGCCCGTGCCCCAGTTTCAGCCAAAAATCCTCCTGCATGTCGGCATAGAGCATGATCCCCGTATGGTACATGACCGCACTTTGTAATTTTACAGCCGGGTAGTTCTGAGTCATTTTCGTTCCTTTTTTATCTTTTCTTATCGATTAACATTTAGCAGGCTGGCCACCACGTCATTAAAATTTTGTCCAAAATCGACGGTTTGTTTTAACTCCAGTACCCCATCTTTCCCTTCCTGTGCAGAGCATTGAGTAAAAACAAAATCCTTTATAAGCCGATCTGTCGCTATGCCCCGGGCCTGATGCAATACGCCATGCTCGTCCAACAGCAGATTCAGATAGGCGATTTTCTTTTCCAGACGAGATGTATCCAGCACGATGTGAATACCAGTACCCTTACCCATTATGTTTCCTCGCTGTCTGCAAACTCAAAGGTGAACGTTTCATCGCTGGCGCTCTGTTTACCGCCACGCGTCAGACTCCCGCGCTGCGTCAGCACCCCGTCAAAGGCCGAAACAGTTTCGTCCGTACCGCGCTGCCGGAAGGTGAAAAAGAAATCCACGCCTGACTTCTCAATAGCGATCAGCTGGCGAACCTGGTCACATCCCGGCATCAGGCTGACGGTCAGTCGCTTGGGCCGTGTCGGCCCGTCCAGACGAACCGATGTTTTACCTATCCCGCGCTTGAGCGTGGCACGCGGATCGATATCCTCAATCGTAATCGGCGGGTCACTGTCCCCGAACTCGTCAATCGGCAGCCCGTTAATGGTCAAATCGGCGTGGCTGGCGCCGTAGTTTTTCATTGTCACAGTCCATTACTCCACAGTTACATTCAGTTCGGCGATATGCCCCGCACGCGCCAGGATGACGAGAATTTTTGTCGGCGGGAATTCACGCTTTTTGCGCTGGGCCGGGGTCAGCTTCAGCACATCTTCAGGCACAGAAAGCACGATGTAGCCAAATTTGGCGGTTTTCTCAGCCCCTGTGACCTCATCGACATACATCCCTTCTCCCAGCACCCCGTTGTTATAAAAACGCTTGAGGGTGTCATTCAGCACGTTCAGAAGACCCGCGTAGCCTTTCGGGGTCAGCGGGCGTTTGGTACCAACGTTGGCGATATGGTTGTAACCATCCACCTGCAGGTGATTCTTCAGCACATCGATGTTGATCACGTCATCAATGAACTCACCGTAGGAGGACATCGATACGCTGTTGATGACGCGGCTGGTATCTTTCTGACCTGCCAGCTCAATGGGTGTGAAGAACACCGCTTTTTTCGCCTTCAGCGCGTTGTAGTGGCGGGTTTTCAGCTCATCACCATCCACGCCTGGTAACACCTGATATTCCGCCGTGATAGCCGTATTGAGGCCGTTAGGACGGAATTTAGCGAAGGTGGCCGCAACCTGAACCATCGTGTGAGCCTGTGACGGGTCAGGCTCCACGGCCTCAGGTGCCCGCCAGCCGACCAGCATGTGACGGTTACCCTTTTTCGCCAGGCGGGAAACAATGTCGTCGGTCACGGCCTGGTCGATGGTTTCGGCAGACGTGCTGGTATACCAGACCGGATGCCCGGTGTTGTCGCTCCAGTCGCTCAGTACCAGCAGGTTTTCTTCTGTGAAATCTGCTGTTTTAAAGAAGTAGTTGTAACGCCAGGCCGCTTCGTTCGCCTTATTCACCGTCTCGATAAGATTTTCATCTTCTGGTTTCTTCATCCAGACGGAGAGTGACGGCGGTCGGGGGATCTGCGCAAAAAAGCGGGTGGCGATAAGGTAAATATCCGAGTCGATGGAAAAGTCCTCGCCTACTTCGGTGACGCCGGAATAATCCCGGAAGGTATCAACGGGGAAAGTCTCGCCACGGGCCGTTTTCGGCACGGACTCGGGAAGGAGGCTTTTGCCGGACTGCGTTTTAATTCTCTTCTTTTTCTCCGTCAGGATGCCCGGTTCAAGCGGAGGCGGTCGCAAATCGGCGGCATCCGCGAAGACAAAAGCAGACGTAAAATCGGCATAGCCCAGCCCTGCCGCGCCGATAATCACATTGACCGGAATAATGTTATCTACTGAGTACGCCATCAGGCCTTACCCCTCTATGAAATGTTCGATCGAGAAGCCAGCGGCGCGTAACACTTTGCCGCTGACCTCGTGTTCTACAAAAAGATGAATGTCGGCCTGCCAGCGCGGCTGGATACCCGACTGAAAATGAGTGCTGAGGTTGCGGGGATTACTGACGTAACGAAAACCCAGCTTGTTGAGAAACAGAAAATCACTGACATGTGAGCGGAAATTCGCGTTATGCAGCATCATCGCTGCCTGCGATGCCCCCTCATTGAAGAAGTTCACCGACAGCATCATTTCCATCGATGAGGCGGTGATTTCTTCCAGATCCTGCCAGTTTTCGCCAAGGGACTCGTCATACTCTTCCAGTGCATCAGTGTACTCAAGGCGCTGTGAAGGTTGCCCGTAGGCCCGTATCGGCAGCGGGTTGTAGGTGGCATACAATCCCGCCCCCTTTGGCGGTGCCCTTCCCTGGTCTGCGAGGATGATTCGTTTCGAGGTCACTCCGGTGCAGATGGTGACCAGCTCCTGAAGCAGGCTGTGCAGCTCGCTGATTTCTTTCATGCGCCAGTCTCCCGGATGACCTGCACAACGGCGCGGCAGAAACTGCGCCACGGGCGGTTGTCAGCCGTCATCACCCGCCAGCGGCGCATCGTGACGCCGTCACTGAATTCCAGCTGGTCGGTATACTCCCCGCTCTCGTCCGGCATCAGGTAGGTTTTGCCGTCGTTAATATGCACCGTCCGGAAATCACTGATAACCGCGACGCCGCCCTCACCAGCCAGCAGAGTGACTTCCCGCCACCGGGCAGGCTGGATATTCACCCGTTTCAGCTCCTCCCGTTCCGTTTCTGATTCCTGCCACGTTCCGCCAGGGCCGCTGTAGTCCCCATCAGTGCGGATTAACCAGATACCTCCTTTGAGTTTCGACCTGAACGTCGAATCCACATGACCGCGCATGTCCAGCCCGTTTCCGTACATTTTCAGTCCTCCACAACGTGCGTGATGGCGTTTTTCAGATGACCTGTATGAATCAGCGGTGTGGCAGAGCCTTTACGTCTCACCGTTGACCGCGCGTTAGGAGGCGCAATTCCGGTTTCAATCGCCTCCTTGCAGTAGCCCGCCGCACGGGCTCCCATCTGATCCAGCATCTGAAACGCCGAAATTTCTCCCCGCGAGACCATACCAGCCAGGGAGGAAAATCCTTTTTTGATGTTGTCCACGTTCTGGCGAAGTGGGACACGCAGAAAGGAACGCTCGGGAATGACAATTTTATGTGGGCCCGTCACCCCAAGTTGCATGACGCCTTTCCCTGAGGGCAAAAACCTGACGTTTCCGGCTCGTGCATCCTCTTCCGTTGCATACCCGTAGCTGGTCCCTCCCGGATGATTGATTTCGCCACCAAACTCATGAGTAGCGCCGATAACCGCTATCGGTGTGCCATCCTCATAAACACCGCTCCCTGCCGGCAGGCCAATCAGCACCCGTTTTTTACTGGTCAGGCGGTCCTGTATTTCCTTCAGCTTTTTCGCCAGCTTTTCCCCGCCGCGAACTTCGGTATTGATTTTCATACAATGGCTGGCCCCGCACTTGCGCGACGACGAAGCCGCAGAAACTCAACACCATGCTGGGTCATGGGTAAATCACCGTCCCTCACCAGGTCATCGGTACTCACCGAAGGCACAGCAAAGGACGTGGATTCATCCCCGACGCTTTTTGATGACACCGCATAAAGCGCCCCCGCATCCTCCTCTTCCTCTGAGCGCTTCCACATCAGCAGACGGTGCGCCGCAAAGTAATACATGCCCTTAGCCTTAATGGAGGCAGGTTTTGCCCGGTACCGTCCCCAGCGTGGCCCCGTCTCTGCATCAGCCTCTTCCAGCGCCCGGATTACCATGTCATCCGGCCACAGGTCAGCGTTTGCAAAGGCGGGGATATACGCGCGGAAGTCGGCCACAATCTGCGCGGTAATCTTCACAGAATTGCGGCCGGGTCGGGGCATGACGGCGTGGGGAACAAAAAACTGATTAAACATCGGTATTACTCCCAATAAAAAACCCACCGTCAGGGGTGGGTTTTAGTCTGCGCCGTCACGCCATTTTTCAATTTCCTGCCGGAGTTTCGCCTTACCCGCATTTTTATGTGGGGGCTTGCCGAAAATGTTCTCGAATTGCTGGCGCAGCGTCTCCAGTTCTTCATCCGCCTCCCCGGTATGGGCTGATGCAACTTTTGCCTCGGCGACCTCCAGACGATTATTCTTCACCCAGGGGTGATCGCTGAAATCACCCGCAACGGGTTTTCCCTGACCCGGTTGAAGAGTGATACGGCGACCGCCGTCATCGACCACCACAATAGGGGATTTAGTCCAGTTGATAAGAGTCTGCATGTCTTACACTCCGTCGATGTAATGGAGCGCACCCGGTACGCGGATTTCGGTACCGCCCGTACGCATGATGGCAGGCACTTTAAAGTGAACGTTGTCCGTCGTTGCCGGAGCCAGGAACTGCAGCGGCATGGTGTCATGGCCTTTCACCACCTCCATATCCCTGCAGTACACCACCAGGCGATCGTCATCCAGCGGCGTTTCTTCCGGCTGGCCCTGATCGTCCTTCACGTCAGTCGACAGCATGATGTCATCCGTGAACGTCATGTCGCGGAAGTTCTCCTGCAGGAACATCAGCAGCGTGTAGTTTGAGGCGTTGTGCGTGGAGAGCATGGTACGCATCAGGAGCTGCATCTGTTCCGGTGGCAGGACAAAATCTGTCGGGCGAAACACCGTATTGGTGTTGGTCAGGTAGACCTGGTTGTAGGCATGGCCGAAGAAATCAATAATCGGCTGGGTCCCTTTTTCAGGGATAGCGGCGACTAAATCCTTCAGGGTGGTCTTTGCCAGCTCGCGGGTGACGTTTTTGCTGGTATACAGACCTTCCCCCACAAGACGGCCCCACAGATAAATCTTGTTCAGGCCACGCTCGGTGACATCACGAACGGCGGTAGCCTTACGGGCGTCCAGAGGTTCGCCGTAAAGCTGTGCCCGCCCGATCTCCTCCAGGGTGTAGGTGTAGCCCAGCGCGGCGGTTTTGATCTGATGGTGGCCCACCCCCATCGCAATATCTACGGTCGGCACGTCCGTGGAGTTTGGCCCCAGCAGCTGCAACTCACCGCGGGCATCTGTGGTCTGAAACGCCACAACATCTGTCCAGTCTGGTGCTGAGGCATCCAGCGGGACCAGCTTGTCATATTTATACTGAGGGTATTTTTTCTCGTACACCTTTGCTTCGAGGTGTGCCGCCTGCTGCATCAGAAAACCCAGTGCAGCGGTTGGGGACGTATCAAAAACTTTATGTGGCATTTTATTATCCTTCAAAAAAATTGATTACTGACCAGTACCGCCGCCGGTATCGCTTGTCCCGGCTGTCAGGAGGCCATGAGCGCGAAACTCCCCGATTTTCCCGGCCTCAACGGCTTCCACCCATTTCACCAGGTTCAGCTCCACGCCGTTACCGCCCGCGGTCAGGCGGCCGAGGTTTTCCTCGTCATCGACAATCACCTCCACCACGTCACCCGCTTCCGCGCCGTCGACATACAGGGCGAACATCGCGCCGTCCTCCATGACCGAAGCGACATCGTTCAGGCGGTAACCGCTGGCATAAATGCCCTCGTTATTCGGCGGTGTCGGGCTGGCCTGCGCCATGCTGCGAACCGTAAAGCCGATGATGTCAGCCGCGACGGCTTCCGCTGTCACGGGCGCACAGGAGCGTCGACCCACCCCACGGATCACCGCGCGACCAAACGGAATAAAATCTTCTTCCACCAGGCGGGAAACAATCTTGCTGGTTTCGATAGTGGAGACCTGGCCTTCATAGCCCTGTCCGTTAAACATGCCGAATGAATCCTGAGCAATAGCCATTATTTTTTGTCCTCTGGTTTGCGACCGTAACGCTGGTCAAGGAAGGTGTTACGCGCAGCAATGCGTTGCTGGCTGGCATCGCCCGTGTTGCGGCGAAGAGAGTTATTCAGGTCGTTCGCGAACCGACGATGTGAATCGTTGGTATTTTTCTCCCCTTTTTCATCACCAGGTTCGTCCTCTTCCTCCTGACGGTCCACCTCGGCGTCGAACCAGGCGTTGACATAGGCATCCGGCGCTTTATCCCAGGTGCCGTATTTTTTGCTTTTGATACCCGCGGCATCGAGCGCCTGGCGTTTGATGGTCATCGGATCCATTGAGTCGCAGCTGAATTTTGTACCGGCCACAAGGCGGGCTCCATTCATGGCGTCGACGACCTGATCCACCCGGCGCTGAATGGCCGCGTCGCTGGTCTCCTCCTTCAGCTTGTCGATCTCTTTGTCCTTCTGTTCTTTTTCTGCCTCAAGCGTTTCATTGTCATCACGCAGCTGGAGGATAATTTTCTCGCTGTCGGTGACCTTTTTCGTCAGGCTGTCGAACGTGGTCTGAATAAGCGTGGCGGTGGCCTGATCTGCCACTTCCACTTTTGCGCCGCTATCGAGGGTGATTTGTGGCATGGGTTGGTTCTCCTTTGGTTTTTGTGAATCAAACAGTCGTGCAAGATGACCCGCTCTGGCGGTGTCACACAGCGCGATGTGGTTTATACGAATGTCAGTCTGAATAAATTCATAAGGTGTGCCGCAAGGGGCAATGCCAGGTTGCGCCAGGTATTCAGCGCTGTATCCGGCAGACAATTCAGCGGTGCCTTTATTGACGGCATCTATCGCTCCCTGATCTTTAATCAGGTGATCAACAACAACGTACTCACCGAATTTGCGACCAGCCGAGGTGGCATGTCCGACAGAAACCTCTTTGTAGGTTGTCGAACCGACAAATTTATCAGGGTGCTGAAGGGTGATATCTGAATTGTCGTAACTGGCAAGGCTCTCCGGTTTAAAAACTTCCTCCGGGGGGCGATAGACGTTTACTAACTCGTTCGGTGGCCTGTCCGTTAATCCCAGCTCCTGCGCGGTGTACTGCTGTACGCCCGTACGCGCCACCCTTCCGGGTACCGAGAGATATCCGTTATCAAGGATTTTTCGCTGGGAATCGACGCGGAAAGACAGCCGATCCGTTACCGTGATCCGCATGTTTTTTCCTGTAGTGGTTTATTGGTAATCCAGCCCCTGTATCTGGGGAATGGCACTGCACCTGCAGTGTATGTGACAACGTCCGGGGTAAAGCCCGGTTTCCCCGTTATACATCGCACCGCGTGACCAGAGATAAACGCCGGGGCCATAGCCCACGTCATTTCTGGCAATGTAAAAACATTTTATTTTTGCCCGAGGATATTTCCCTGCGGGGTTGCCCGATACCCTGGCATCCTTCGAATCAGACCAGCGGAACCGGTTGATACCGGCTGAGGTTTGCCGCCTGCGGTTAATGTCGCTGGTGACCTTCAGCGTCTGGTCACGCGCTATCAGCGCCGCCCTGCGGTATGTCGCCCCAGTGACCGACTGCAGGTTACGCGTCAGGGTGGTGATGCTGTCACCCCGCAGAATGGAGTCCATCACCTGCCGCTGGATATTATTAAAATAATCAGAGGTCAGGGACCGTATCAGGGCGACGTTTTCCTCTACCGCAGCGTCGAAAAAATCACCGAGACTCTCACGGTTCATTAACCCCTGAATATCCACGCCGAGCGCCCTGTTTATCTGCTCCACAAACGCGGCTGACGTTTCTGATTCCGCCAGGCTTATGACCCGCTGAGCCAGCCTGTTCTCCTGACCGTGAAGGGCATCGGAATAGAAGCGCTCTGCGGCATGGTTTAACGCGGCTTTAATCAGGTCGGTAAGGTAACTGTCTGCGGTATAACTTCGCTTCAGGACGGGGATTAGCGTTTCCTGTACGCTTCGGGCCATCAGGCCAATCATTGCCCTTAACTGGCCGTTGTAGAACTTTTCCAGATCGCCGTTAATCGTCAGCGGCTGGATCGGTCGGCGGCGTGTCGTCTGCTCCTGGATCCGTTTTCTCAGTTTCTCCGAGGCTGAAACGGAATTCCCCTGCAGCTTCAGCTCGCTCATCCTCTTCAACTCGTTTAAGGAACTTATCGTCAATAACATACTGACCACTCTCTTTGAGTTTCCGGACAATAGCCGAGCGCGGAACCACTTTTTGCTGAAGGCGCAGATCATCAGTCTGGGCTTCAGCCAGGTTGCGGTCTTTCACTTCGGTGTCGGTCGGGATATCGAGGGGATTAAATTCATAATCCGTATCATCAGGCATTTCGCCTAGGGTGGAGCGAATTAATACCTCGTCAATCTGGTTCAGGAATTTCCGGTATTTCATTTCCTGATCGCCGCGTATGCGGTTGTAGTAGTTGCGGGTGTCTCCCTCGCCGGAGTCGCCTAATCCCTTCGACTGCACGCCGAATAAACGCGTCATGGGCTGTTTGGCGGCCCCTGCCGTCCATTCCATCAGTACGGAAAGGATCTCCCCCAGCCCACCGAAGGAAATCGGCTTGCGGTCGAATGTTTCATCGGAATCCATCAGGGCCAGTCTGTGTATGGATTTCAGCATGCCAAAATTGATAAACCGGTTTATCAGCTCCTGATCCATATCGTCGGAGCTCAGGTCGGTACCCAGATTTTTACGGGTGATAACGTCCACGTTGGCTTCCAGGATAAGCGAAGCAATGCCCGATTTCGCCGCGACTGAATCCTTTAAATCCTCGACACAACGTCTCAGTAAACTGTCATCCCAGCCGCTGTTAAGCAGACGCAGACGAGGTGGCAAAGGGGCACCCGGAGCCTGAATAAAGTGACTGTGGTGCACATGCTGTGTGCCGCCGTTAATGCGGTACGTTTCCGCCCGCATGTAGTTTTCGGAGGTGGGGTCAGAATAGTTGTAGGCTGACGGTGAAATCATCGTGCGGTCGAGATGCACAAGACGCTTAAGCGATCCTTTTTTGATTTTTTGCAGCTCTAACGGCTTGCCCAGGTCCTGATCGGTAATCAGCAGGACACCCGCTCCGCCGTACACCCCTGACCAGGTAAACGCCCCCTGGGTTATATCCTGCAGCCCGAAAAGTTTTTCGGCTTCATGGATTTTCTCAGCCTCTTTCCCCATGAACGTCCGCCACTCTCGCGTGGCATCCTCCACAGGGTGATCGACAACGGCTCTCGCTATCCAGTTATCGAAGTAAGCGGCCTCCATTTCCAGATAGTCGTTAAGCTGGGTAATGGTGAAGCGGTTGTAGGAACGGCGGTCGCGCGTCGTCCCCATTCCCGTAATGACGTTAGAAAGCCCGTCGAAAGTCGTAATGACTGAGCCATCATTCGTCAGCTTAAAGTGAGGTTTTTTCCCTCGTTTTTTATCAGCAGTGTTTTCCGCCATAGTGCTAGTTCCATCCTCCATAGCCCGCAGACAGGCCGGAAATCAGTTCAATATCGATGGCATCCATAAAGGTATCCAGCATGTCATCGTTCGCGTGGCTGTCGTCTGCTGAGAAATCAGCACATTCCGCCAGTGCCGGTAATACCCAGTCCGTTGTTGCCGCTATGGTTCCGTCGCTGTACCTGACGTAATCAATACGTGATCCGTCCTCCCGCATAAGAGCAGGAACAAAAACTTTTCCGGTTTTTATTTGGGGGATGACGTTCAGACAGCGAACCAGTTTGTTTTGCCCCGCGCCTCGCGGGATTTCCAGCAGCGGAATACTCTTACGTTTCTTCAGCGTGGTGATGAGCCCTTGCCCCGCCTGTTTATCCTCAATGCCCATATGACGTACACGGGAAGACTGGCGCACACTGGTTGGTCGCCATTTATCCCAAAGGGTTATCGCCTGTTTGAGCAGGTCTTCCGGATCCCATCGACCACGAACGCTGTCGATGATGTAGAGATTTCTGGCCTTATCCACGCCCACCAGCGAGAAAACCGTGTAATCGTTGTAGTCCTCCACCTTGCCGGAGTTCGTATCAACGTAGATAGCACGGTGAGTTAACGGGGGAAGCGTTTCATACCGTGCGAACCAGTTCGTATCAATTAACCCGCCTGACAGCGCCCGTGGATTCTGCATGTACTGAGAGAGAAACGTGTATTCGTCACTCTCCCACAGTTTCAGCAGGTCGCCGATATACTCATTTTCGGGCCAGTAAGACCAGTAACGAACCCCACCGACAACAACGCTCTCGCTGTGCTTTACATCCTTCCAGCAGAGCGTTCGCCAGGGCTCGGGCAGTTCATCAATAAACTGCTCACTCACCAGCGCCGGAATAGCCAGGTGATGGAAATCCACCCCCATTCCACCGGATAACATAAAGCCCGTCGCATCGTTCAGATGCAGGCGCTGCTGTATGGAGACGAAAGGCGTTGGGTGGTGCTGAGATTTATCACCCCGTCGTGAACGGATGGTGTTCACCAGACGACGGTTAGCAGCCTCACGTAGCGAGGCAGAAAACATGTCATCAGGTTTGTTGTAGTCATCAAGAAGAACAAAACCGGAGAATTCAGGGCCAGCGTACCCGCCACGCCCCCCGGTTAGCTGCCCGCCACTTGAGCGTGACACCGTCTGCCCAATGGTGCGGCCTTTCTCATTGATGATGTCCCATTCTTCCGCCTGGTTGGTACCAAAGCGACACGGCCATAATTCCTGATATTCCCGGCTGGCAATAATGTCTCTCGTTCTGCGACTGTTACGCTTAACGAGTGAATCAGCGAAGGAGATATTCAGGTTGCGGAAGCGGTTAAGTTTTTCCGTCTGTACCAGCATGTTGATGTATGCCGGAAGATGTATTGAGAAAAACTCGGTTTTGGTACCACCAGGAGGAATGTTAACAATCAGATTACCGGGCGTGAGCTGCCCCGCAATCAGTTCATCTATTTTCGACGCCATCATGCGATGGTGCCAGTTGACCATCATCCGCTGGCCGCCCAGCAACTCAAACCACAAACGGGTGAAGTTCAGGAACGTTTTTTCGGATTTGGATTTCAGGGCAACACGCGAAGGAAAATCGATATCTTCCCACTCAAGTATTTTCATCAGTCCAGATCCTTAAATTCATCCTCCAGACGCGCTTCGGCCTCTCGGTAATCTTCAGGGCTGTATTCTGACGCCCCGCGCTTCTCGTCTTTTCCACCTAGAGGATTTTTTCTGGCCTCAATTATTTTCAGGAGATCCCGACGCGCTGCCTCCTGGTTTGCCATGCGAACTTCTAACCCGTTCTGTGTCTGCTTAATCCCTGCATACAGCCAGCGAGCTTCACCTTCCAGCTGAGAGGTATCAGCGACGTGGAATTGCCCCTCTCCCTCTCCATTACACTTAGGGCAATCCTCATTGGGGAAACCTGTCTCCACGAATCCCAGGCCGCCGTATTCAGGTTCCTCTTTTCCATCGTTGCTGGCCTTCTCTGCCGCCTTGTCGAATTCCTCGATATCCCGCCACTGATAAAGATGACGCTCACCCCAGCAGTGCCGGCAGTTAACGCGACGATACTGAACGAGTTCATTCGGGTTAGCACTGGCAATAGAAGAAAGCTGGTGAATGATTTCGTCTTCGGTAAGAGAAAGACGTTGCTGGCGCTTATCGCGAAGAAAACTTACTGCGCGAAAAACCTTAGGATTTCTTAGGAGCTGGCTGGCTGTGACATATGCCGCTGAACCTTCTCCTTTGTAACCAGCAATCCGATATGCATCGATAATTTTTTTACCCAAGGCGATGCATTCGGCAAAAATCCCCCGTTGCTCTGAAAGCCCGAAATCCGCGGGGTTGAAGCTAAGAATAAAATCCTCAGAATTATTTTTTTCTGTGGGCAATATTGAAACCCGTTCATCAGGCTTCTCGCTGGATTTTCCACTTTCCACTTTCCGTTTTTCCACTTTCTTAGTTCCCATTTTTTTAGTGGAAACTTTTTTTGTGGAAACCTTCTCCGTGGAAACTTTTTTCTTTCCCTTTACCCAGCCTTCATCCCTGACTTTGTTGTTTATCGCGGTATGACTGATGTCGTACTTTTCCGCTAACTTACGGGCTGATACTCCATCAGTTTCATACTCGCGTCTGATGGCCCACCAGTCCGTTTCGTTCATCAGTCACCGCCCTGTTCTTTCTCCCGCCTCAGTAATTCGTGGTAAGCGCGCGCATCACCGCTTTTAGCTTTCCGGTATAAGGCGGCTCTTATCTGTGCCTCTCCCTTTGCCCTGCCTTTGCGTATGGCCTCACGGAAACGAGATATCTCGTTGTGCTGTTTCTTCAGCTCCGGAAGGTTGATATCCAGTACATCGGCAATTTGTTGTTCACTCATCCTGCATGCGGCCAGCGACTCAACTTCGGCATAAGGGATCATTTTCCACTCCCGATTTTTTCAGGAGCGGATTTTTTATGTTTCTCGTGGAGGATTTTTACTGCGGCGTTGTTCCAGCTCACCTGATGATGGATCCGCTTATGGGTTGAGCCCATCAGGGAAATTTTCACGCAGGACGGCGCGAACATCACCGAGTAAAAACTTTTGACATAAGTACCGGATGCCAGATACAGCTCTGTCATACCACCGTCACTTTTCTGCGTTTGCTGCTGAAGCAATTGCACAGCGCCGATAGTCATAAATAACTCGCCCCTGCGTCCAAGTGTCGCGTAGGTGCTCACGTCCTCGTTTATTCGTCCCATGAATGCAAATGACCTTTCTACAGAGCAAATGAAACTATTCATCGCCTTGCGCTTCAGCCAAGCCGCATTGTCTGAGTCTCCGAGGAAGTCGCCCCCTTGCGCCATAGCAATGGTGGTCGCTGGTATGCTGATGTAGTAGTCCAGCATGGCGCTGAGAACATCATCCAGGTTATCGATCAGCCTGTAGGTGCGATCCAGATTCTTATCAACGCGAAACTGAAATTCCTTATAGTCATCATCGAACTGGATAAAGTATTTACAGCCCACCAGTCGCGCCAGCTCAAAACAGGCGTTACGGGCATAAAATATTGAGCGTCGATCCCCGAAGTTATCCGCTTCATCAAACCGACTGGCGATTTCCTCTTTCGAAAAGATAAGCACCTGATCCCCGAATTTCTCCAGGTACTGCTCCCGGGTTTTATCTTCATCGTCGATAACGATAAAAATCTTCCCCGTATAACCTGAACGTTTAAGCAGATTGTACGTGTAAACTTTTTCCGGCCGTCCGTTGGTCAGGATGAACGCACAGAAATCTTCACGCATTTTCGCCCTCTTCGCTGTACACGATATCGACCATTTTTTTAGTCAGGTGAACAAAACCGTTCGCTATTGCCTTCTCATAGTCGATGATCACCAACGCAGATTCTTCAAACAAAGCCTGAACCTCTGCGCCTGCACTGGCGTAGTAATCTGCTATTTTGTTGAAGTTAAAGACCGTGTGACGCTCCGCTGCGCTCAACAGGAATTTCTCCACATCAGCAGGTAAGCCAGCCTTTTTAATCCGTGACTGTAACTCCGTTGTTTTCTCCTCGTCGTACAGCTCCCCGACCTCAGGAACAATGTCTGACGGCTCGTAAACAGGTGAGTCAATTTTGGTGGTGTACGGGTCGTCATCGCCCCCTGGCGGCTCGATGACCACCAGCAGATCGTCAATCTCCTGTTGAGTGAAACCCGTCAGGGAAAGATTAAAATCCGCATCCAGCAAATCAGTTACTTCAAGCTTCAGCAGATCACTATCCCAGCCAGCGTTTAGCGGCAGTCTGTTATCGGCTAGCCGGTACGCACGTTTCTGCTCGTCCGTCAGGCCCGTCAGCTTTATCGTCGGCACCGAGACAATGCCGATGACCTCAGCGGCCAGAACGCGACCGTGACCAGCGATGATCTCGCCGTTCTCGTCAATCAATACGGGATTCGTCCAGCCAAATTCCTCTATGCTGGCAACCAGCTGCGCGACCTGCTCACCGCTATGGGTTCGGGCGTTTCGCGCATATGGCGTTAGTTCCTTTAACGGGCGATATATGATCTTCAGCTTATCGTTCATATAGCTCCGTTCTCATAAGATGAAAGCCGCTGGCGGTCGTGCGCAGTGTGCGCGGCAGGAAACCACCAGCAGCTTTTTAGGACAAACATTATCAAAGCCCCTCACGAGGAGCTTCTGTAATGCTTATTCCAGCTGAAGCACACCATGCTCCGGCGATTCGGAATAGGCAATCAGCCCTGTATATTCAGGAATGAATGAATCATCATCCGCGACAAATTCAGGGATAGTGGTATGGGTGATGCAGTACTTCGGCTGACCATCTTCTCGGGCAAATCTTGCCAGTTCCTGAATTTGTTCAGCGGTCAGCATCAGCCCAGTTAAACCGTTTTTATTTTCGGTCATCACAATGTTCCTTAATTTTATGAATGATGTCGCAGACTTCAGCAGCAACACCGAGCCAGTCACGCGCCTTTTCAAGCGTGACGCACCCCACCAGTAAAAAAGGCACCAGTATTGCTACCAGTGCCCACTCAGAACCCCATCGCGGCCGTTTGTGTGTCCATTGCTCCCGTCGCATTATTCAGGCCTCGTTCGTGGACATGTCGGCATTACCTGACGGCAACGGAATATTTGGCTTTTGATATCCCTCAGGCCAGCGATACCCCGTCACACGGTCAGTGCTGAATGCCCTGATATTCACCGCATCACTCTGGTTTCCACCAAGCACCAGCAAATTACCGGAATCGGTTTTCCCAACGACAAAGCCAACATGCCCGCCACCGGAACGGGAAAAAACGACGACACAGCCATAAATCGGCTTATCGAGCTTTTCACCCCATTCAAGGTAAGAGCGAGCGCCCTCAAAACGTGTGGACCTTATTCCGGTACGCTCCAGCATGGAACCCGCGAAAGCGGCACACCACGGGGTTTCATCGTCTTTGATGCCGCTGCGTCGGATATCACGCCACATCTGCAGAATTTCAGGCGCATGCTCTGGACCAGGAATTTCGCGGAGACCTATAAATTTCCGGGCCTCTGCAATCCAGGGAAGTTCTTCATTCTTTTCCATCATTGATACCTTTTTTGGAGGCAAAGAGAGTGACAGCGGCGTTAATCAGGGAGCGGCAACGGTCAACACCCGCACCACCCACAGCCGTGCCAATAACAAATGACCAGTCCGTGTCTGCAACACCCAGCTGGTCAAACAGGCTCACTACTGCCAGGGCCACGAAGGCGCAAATAAGCCCGGCATTTAACGAACGTTTCCAGCCCTCTCCGTCCCACAGCGACATAAGTAACGCGATGAAGAAAGCAGAGATAGCCCCCTGAATAACCAGCCTGTTCTCGTGGATAAAATGAAGTACGACGCCCCAGCCGCCAGGCGGGGTAAAATTTTGCATAGTGTTTTCCCCCGAATGACGGGCATAAAAAAACCGCCATAAAAAGGCGGTTTGGTAGTCCTGAAAAATACAGGATATGTAAATTACATTCGGCTGAGCACTGACGGAGGTCCAGTAGGGAAGGATTCAGGATATTAATATTCCGCCAGTGCTCATGCGAATGCGCTTTCCGGTCACTCCGGGCTATCCCTTCATCGCAGACCGGAAAGCTTAAATTCGGAAAAAAAGAAACCCCGCCCAAGGGAGGGGCCCGCAATGGAATGGTGTATTACTATCGTTATGTCTAGAAGATAACAGCGAGAGCTCGCTTTCCCTCGCTGGTAACAGGCATTCTATGGATTTGAAGCCTGTTGTAAATAAAACCCAACGATTTTTAAGATTATTAAACAGATTATATTCGACTGGATACTACCCGTTCTCTAAGCATGCCCCTTGAGGAACACTACGGGCAGCATCCATGCGAATACACTCTCTGGGCATTCTGGGGTATGAAGCTAAGAGGATGGGTCAGTGTTTAAGATTACCATCATAAAAAAGAAGCCCTGGAAAACAGGGCAGATAAACAGGTATCTGGAAAAAATATATACAATAAAGCAAACATCAGCACCTTCATACAGGCAGGACGGATTGTAACCAACTGCGTTACCAGATGAAGCAAAAGCAGCTATTTTTCAGAACATTAACGCAGAACCATTGTGCCGAGTCGGCGTTGGGAACATAAAAGATTACATTCGGCTGAGTGCTGGCGGGGCGTTTATCTGAAAGAAAAAAGCCCAAGCAGTTAAAGTTTGGGCTTCGCATCAGCGGTACTCTGTGAATCAAAAAGTAATGTCTACATATCAAAACTGTCTGCAGAACTTATAATTCTTAAGGGTGAACCCCTGGATCACCAACGTTGATGCATTGCCCATCAGGGAAACAAACAATACTGTCCCGTGCAATGCTCATGTTAGAGAAGACACTCGCAGAGAAAACAACACCAACAATAAAAATAATTTTCTTCATAACTCTTCCTCTTATTTCCAAGAACGCCACATTATAATTTAGCCTACTCGTAAAATATTAGAGCCCCCCTTCTCCCTTTTACAGGCGTGTCTGTATTGGCCTGGGAGAGAGGTGCGTAGATAGTACTAAACTAATGTCATTTCAAAATACAGCCGAAGAGAATATTTTTCAGAATAATAACTCAGAATTATTATGCCGCGCTGATTCAGGGCGCATAACAGGAGAGCACACTACCCACCAAACCACCCCTGGTTAAACGGAAGGGGTAATGTGCTTTCCTGAGATTAAAAGCGAGTCAGAACGTTGATAGCGGCCTGCATCGCTTTTCGCATTTGTTCTGTGTGTTCGGGGTTCTTCGACAACAGCGCCGTTTCCAGAACGTTGGCGATGTTGTGTTTCTTGGTCTCTATATCAGTATCGCAGAGATTCATAACCGCATCACCAACCAGGCGGCACATTTCATCGTATAGCGCATCAGCTTCTTTGGACATTCCTTTTCCCTCCATGATTGTTTGCTTTCGCAATAATGCAGCACCAATGGAGGGAAATGCAAAAGGTTTACTGTGACAATGAAATACCAGCAGCATTCTTTTCCGAAATAAAATGCTCGCGAAGTGGTTCCCAGTCAGGAAGCAACGCCCAAAAGATATAGAAATCATGGGGGGTGAATTCCTCACCCATGAACGGGTATATGCCGATGTGATAAACACCTTCTTCATCACGGTAAACCCGAATTGATGCTTCATGCCAGCCATCACAGGGATTGAACACCAGAACGTCTTGCCCTTCCATTTCTTCAGTTGGCGTTTCGCTGGCTGGCCTGAAAATAAGTTGCTCAATGATCGATGTAGTCACATAACCTCCAGATACGAAAAAACCCGCTCAGTGGCGGGTTTATGTAACTTTGGCAAGATATCAAAATAGGTGTTAATTGTGGTCCGTTTTCACAACTTTTGCAAGTGGAACCGTTTCACAATGTCATCAATTTTCCGACTAATTCTTCTCGTGGCATGATTAACCACCCTTTCATTTTCAGTACGGCCATTACTTCTTCAGGGGTTGTCATTTTTTCAGGGTGGAAGCTACGGACAAATGCAACATTACCATCCCTAATACACAAGTGGAGATCGATATTAAGCATATCAACCGCTGGGGTGACCTCCCCGCTTTGCTGCTTCCTCAACTCAACCTCCATTGTGTTAAATTTCGCAATGTACGCCTCTTTGAGTCTGGCGGCCTTTTTACCTGTAAATCCCATAACCAGAAACATGAATCCGTCTTTGGTTACTTCGTATCCTTCAGCATCTTTTTCCATGAAGCCTGCCTGAACTTTTATTGCGACGGTCGAAAAGTTGGCTGTCGCGAATTCTGGCGAGCAATCAAGGGATCTTATCTTTTCTAAAACGTGCTTATGCTGTTTGTCGAAGTAATCGGCGATAGCCTGAGAAGTGGTAACTAAGCGGGAATTTCTGAAAAAGACTTTTGGGGATTCAGTGGAAATGGTTATTGCTGTATTCATGGGATATTCCTTGTGCGCTGGGATTATCACCACTCTGAGACCAATCAGGGGTGGTGAGCTGACGGAGTTGGTCTACCGGTCACAAAGGAAACCCGGCGCGGATTGCTCCGCCACCGCCAGCCCACCATAATGCGAAGGTGTGGCTATGCACGCGACAATAAAAAAGACGCTGAGGCGTCTGTTGTCGCCTTTGTGTTATCCGGGAGACCAATCCCGACGCCAGATTTTGCTGGCGTGCGGCAAATATAGCCCCAGATATCATTTTTTGTCAAATCACAGCCTCTTCACGGGCGGCGCTGAAATTAACGACGACAGCGTATATCGAGTACTCATCAAGTAACTGAAACGCGTGTTTCAGTCCTTCCCAATGCGGTGCATAAGTCTTCGACCATGCTTGCTGGGTAGCGCCAACCAAGCGACCTAGCGCAGACCCAGCATACTCTTTGTAAGTGTCATTGCTGTTTTTTGCTGCCGCATCCTGGGCCGCCAGCCATACAAGGGATATGATCCTTTTTTTAACTCTGGCCTGTAGCTTTATCCCTTTCAGGGATTTGCTGTACTTCTCCCATACGTACTGACAAATCGCGGTCTGGTGTTTAAAGTCCAGATCAAATCCATAACAATATCGAACCCATGACTGAGGGCCATCATCGAGTTTTAGAACTGCTCTACGCCATGCACACGAAGAAAACGCTTTGTCTCTTATCGGAGGCATCGGGCGGCGTCGACTTCGCGTCTCCAGGACGTAGAGAGCGCTATTTTCAGCTTTAACACAACGAACACCGCCGCGCCCGTTATCGAGTTCAACCACATGAAGCTGTTTTCTCGGATTCAGGTCTTTATCCGCTGGCGGATGTTCCGCGAATGCCTCCAGTTGACCTTTGGTGCCGCCTGAGTCATCGACCAGCGCAGCGCGTAGTTGAATGCGTACATATTCCAGTTGCTGCGCGTTCATCGTAACCCCTCATCTCGCCAGATTTTTTGTGTGCGAAGAATCCCTTCAGCGTGCATAAGCCGAAGTTCTTCGTAGCTGTATTCTTTGGTTTTTACGCGACCGTCGATTACGTCATGACAGGCATTGCAGGAAATGGCGCCCTGTTCGTCGTCAGGCTTACAGCCAGTACCGCACGTTCCCGCCAGCCGGTAATGAGCAAGGCACGAGGTTTCAGGGTTATGGTTGCAAATGCCAGGGATACGGATTGTGCATTCACGCCCACGGGCTGCTTTGCGAAGGTCTGGTTTTCTCTTCACGCCGCGAACTCCAGCATCTGCATGGCTACGTTGTCGGCTTCCTGATAGTTGCGGAATTTTCTAAAAAGAATGGTGTTCCACAGGACGTTAAAAACTGCCTTGTAGACCTGGAAAAACTCGGCCTCTTTCATGTTGGCGAAAGATATAGATTTTGCTTCGCGGCGGCGGGTGCCATCAGGAAGGATGAATTCGTCGTAGAAACCAGCCTCAACAACGGCCCATTTTCTGAAGGCCTCGAACGATTTGGTGATTGCCGCCTCTTTCGTTCGCCACTGCCCGTGGGTTTCGTTGTAGACCTTCTCTGTTTCTAATAGCAGGTCGTCATTGCCGGCCATCGAGATCAGGTAACGAACGTACCCGTGTAAATACTCTTTTTCCGCTGGGGTGATCGCCCCGCCTGTGGGCGTCCAGTATTCGAATCCAAGATTCAGGAGCGCGAAGAAACGCTTATGGAAGAGGTAGTTTCGGGCTTGCTTAACGTCGCAGTTAAGCCACACGCCGATTTTGATACGTTGCAAAAAATCGCTGGCCTCGGGCGTTGCCGTGGTCAGGGTGGTGGGTGAAGATTTAAAGAGTTGTATTATCTGTGCCATCGTTCTCTCCGGTGGCACAGTGATTGAAAGGGTGTTCAGCCCTCGGAGAATTATATGTTGCTACGCTTTCGGGATGCAAGGTAAGTCGTGACAAACTCCCTTAAATCACCACTTGGGTAAGCGGTCAGAAACGTCTCAAGTATACCGCTCGTTGAGCCATATACTTCATCGCTCCTGCCCATCAACGTATGTTGTATATTGCCGTTTTCATCGAGATACATCATGACTCTTCCTCCACTCCGGAGATACCTGTTTACTGTCTCAGCATCAATCATGCGAAAACCCTACTTCAAACTGAAGATATCCTGTGTTCCTTGTGCGCGTTCGATGATCTAAGACAGCAAAGCGGCAGGTTCCCACCACATGATATATGCGTCATTCCTTCGACTTTGTACGCGACCGGAAATCACTGTATATAAAAACAGTACCACTTATTGAGGATAGGTCAAGATCCTTAAGTTACTGAATGGTTAAAGTTGATGAAAATCAATGCGATAATAAGTTTTAAAAGCTCACTTCAAAACTTTTTTTCAGAATATTAAACATTGAGAATATGGACAGTAAAAGAATGATCTGGTGCAGAGCACGTTAAAGGCGCGAAGGTGGTGCCTCCGCGCCTTAGCTACGTTTCAACAGTTACCAGAACTGATTGATCAACTGCACTACGGCAGCAATGATTTCGATGACCAATTTAATGATGGTCAGGATCTCAATCATCCGCTTTCCCTTTCGAAAGGAAAGTAGCCTATCTGATTAGCCCTAACTTTCCTCCGAACCAGATAACGCCTGCGAAGGTTCACACTACTTTCAGGGCCAGGGCTTTGACGGCACCACCCGTTTCAACGAAGAAAATCCAGTAATTTCCCTTAAGTGAACCAACCCCTTTATCCTATCGGACTGATTTAGCGAAAGAAAGAAAAAAAACCACAAAACAAGCCTATGACCAGGTTTGTGTTTTGCATTCAATTCTGGACTAATTTGCAATCAATTCTGGACTGTGTAAAATTAGTAACGCGAAGGTTCACACTACAGGTATGGATTTTGGATACCAGCCACTAACCTTACCTTCAAAAACCCCAGTCACCAGCTGGGGTTTTTTGTTTCACCGTCTTTGTGCCGCACGATAACTACCCCAATCAAAATTCACCCACAATCCCCCGCCCATCTTAAGGCGATCCAGTGCTCTCTCTCCTATCGCCTGAGTTAACTCTGACTCCTTCAGATTTGTCAGCACTCCAAGCGGTTTTAACATTGCCGTCCTACGATCAATGACCTGATGCAAAATGACCTTTTCGTATTGTGAATACATCTGAACGCCAACTTCATCGAGGATCAGCAGATCGACGCGTGATATCTGCTCCATCAATTCAGCCTCAGATTTCCCACCACTGAAGCCCGCTTTGAACTCGGTCATTAGGTCAGCCACGGTAATAATCAGCACACTTTTTTGTTGAGCCAGGAGAGCATTTCCTATCGCTGCAGCAAGATGGTTTTTACCCGTCCCAGGGTTGCCACTGAAAACGAAACAAGCGCAGCCGGATCCGAAATTGTTCAGCCAGGACTTAGCATAAGACAACGCTTTGCGCTGGCCATCATCCTCTACCGAATAATTTTTGAACGTGCAGTTGTGATAACGCTCGCGGATACCCGAGCGCCCGAATGTCTTTTCTAACCTAGTACGGCTGTTCTCCTGGTTAAGCTTTTCTGAGTGCTTACGCGCCTCCTCCTGTTGCCATGCCATAAGCTCCTCAGCGCTGGAGAATTTGGGCTTTACTCCGGCAGGAACTATTTTTTGAAGCCGCTTTAACACATCAGCCATATCGCGCATGTTCACCCCGTAAAGCCGTCAGGAATCTTGCTGTCTGGTTTGGAAACGGTGGTAATGTCTGGACGGCCAGAGTGAGCCAGGTTGAAACTATTCGGGGCGTATAAACCCTGGTATTCCCTCGCGATGCTGTGACCAATGACCACCTCAGGAGTTATGCCCTGACTCCGGTATTTCTCCAGCTCCCTGATCGAGCCTTTAGCGCCCTGAGGCGTTTTTATCGGTTTCCGCAGTGCCTTGCGATACTCCACCCACTCAACCCACAGCGAGTTAGAGAGCCAATCAGGTAGTTCAACCGTGAGAGGATCGAATTTAGTTTTCGCCGAATTTCCCCTGGGGGGATTAAGGGGGGTTTTAGGTTCTTTGACTGGTTCTAATAACTGACTGATTCTGGGTGCATCTCCTGCACCCTCCCCCCCTGCACCATTTGCACCAGGGGGTGCAGTTCCTTCACCCTCCCTCCCTGCACCATTTGCACCATAGGGTGCAGCTCCTTCACCCTGCTTTTGAGCGTGATTCTGATAGGGTGCAGGATTTTCACCCTCATTGTTAAAGGTAAGGTGATAGATGTTGGACCTGTTAACGCCGCTTGAATCTCTACGCTCTTCTACACGAACAAATCCATCCTTAACGAGTTGCCGGATATGTGTCTGAACTGAGCGAGAAGATATCTCGCATTCATACGCTATCGTTGCCACTGCCGGCCAACATTCTCCCGAGTCACTGGCATTATCTGCCAGCTTAATCAGCACCAGCTTACGCAGAGGATTTCCCACCCTCGCTTTCATGGCCTGAACCATCAAGGACATACTCATACTGCTACTCCTGCGAAATCGGTACGGGTGATCCCGCCACTCATGACACCAACAATTCAGCTATCGGGATCAGCGCCTGAAGCTCGTCAATAAGCCGATTAAGCTTCGAAGTTGCTGAAGGGCATCTGACCGCAACGGCCGACATTGCCGAACCAAACGACTCCATCACTTTCGCTTTAGCCAGTTCAGGAGAGTCCGGTTCTTCAAGTTCTATTCGCTGGCGTGCTGGCATAGCTCGCAAAGCGACGTCTGACAGCTCGGAGGCCATCTTGACGTAACGAGGCCCACCCAATCCGAAGATACGCTTAACGCGCTGTTTGGCGTTGCGTATGCCTTGTTCATCGGTTGCAGGAGGAATAAGTTTCCCGCCCCCCCTGCGCTGGTATTCGTCAGCGAAGCAAACGCCTACAGTCTTCCAGCCAGCTTCATGAGCCCAAGACTCAACGCCAGCGGCTAATTGCTCAATCGTTGGGGTGATTTTCATGGTTCAGTTGCTCGCCATTCAAAATGGTAAATTGAATTTCAGGCGGTAAGCCGTCAGTCGGGTTTGGGTAGTCTTCTGGACATAGCTCGTGAGGAGTTACTTGCCAATTAGTAATTTCAGCCCACTTACGCGCAATACGACCCCGCACAGGTTGAATACCCGCCACGGCACGGCTTACCCTTGCTTGAGACACACCAGCCAAGACAGCGAAGTCTGCTTGGCGCATATTTGATTTTTTTAAAAACTCATTCAGTTTCATACATAGCCCTTAGAACAAAGTCATATGAATATACTTTTGAAGCATATTTAGATCAAGCTCTGGAAGATTGGATAGATATAACTTGAAGGCATAAAATTGAGAAAATGGAACTACAGAAAGCACCTTAAATGAATAGAAATCAGAAGCTTAAAGATGTTTGGAAGAGAAAAAAAACATCGCTGCGCCTTACGCAAGAGAAGGCTGCGGAAGTTCTTGGCTATGAACACCAAGCGACAGTAAGCCAGATCCTTAACGGAAAACTGGCGTTAAGCTTTGAAAATACAATTAAAATGGCAGAACTTTTACAGGTTGCTCCTGAGGAGATAAGTTCGGAGCATCTCGACATGATTCAGTACATCAGGAACACCGGCACGCCTGATTTCAACTCAGAAAACAGCGCCTGGGTGAAGGTTGAAGCTGATGAAAAAGAACTCCTCAATCTTTATAAGCGACTTCCATCTGACGAAAAAGAGCTTACAGTCAAAGACTTAAGACATGTCACTGCCAAGTATGATAAATTATTTGAAGAATTAAGCGCTCTCAGAAAAAAATAAACCTCCTCCATTGAAACCGGGTTATCCCGGTTTTTTTTCGTCTAAATTTCAGCAAGTTACAAATTTATGCTTCAAAAGCATTGTTTTTGCCTTGACCGTTTTTATGCTTCAGAAGTATATTCTAGCCATTCCACTGACGTATGCACAGTGATTGAAAAAACGTTCAGCCAGCCTGGCTAAAGGGCAAAACAAACGGAGAATGGGAATGAATCGTGAAGAACTAAACGCAGCAAGAACGGCGCGCATGAAGAAGGCCGAAGAAGAAAACGTCTGGACTCTGTTCCATACCAATGAATGCGCGGAAATCACCATTTGTGAAGCAGTCCACTATATGACAGCAAATTTCAAAGAAGCTTCGATTGATGATCCTGTAGTGAAGGAGCGCACAGCCGAAGTACTGCGCGCAGCCTTAGTTATGGTTGAAAGCTTTTAACGCTGCGGTTCTTTAGGCTTTACCGCACTCTCCTTCTCTGACGAATCATCAGCTTTACGATCTTCAGTGTTTTCAGGAGTGGCTGGTTTCTTGCCTGGATTGTAGAAGTTGGAATTTCCGAAATTTTTGTTTTTTCCGAACATGATATTTCCTCTTAGGTTGTTGGAATCAAAGAGGATACCACTGCCGCCTGAGGTGGAGATGTTCCCAGGCACACTTTAAGATTTATATATTCACTGGTGAATGTATGACAGATAAAGAGATGGTTGATTTATTCGTGACCCGAACGGGTGAAACCAGGGAGATAGCGAAAAAATATCTCGAAGACAATTACTGGAGTTTCTCAACTGCCCTCACCTTCTACCGGGCAGATAAGAACGAAGGGAAAAATTAGATGGATTTAAAACTTTTACTCGCAGCACGAAACAAATTCGTTATTGCAACCTTCATCGGTGATGAAAAAATGTTTGAACAGGCAAAGCAGCAGCACGCCATAGCTACAGGGATAAAGGTAAAAAATGACAACTCTTTATGCACTCGTACTGACCGTATTTCTCACGAGCGGAGAGGTTCAGGAACAAGTAGTTGATATTTACGACTCTCAAGCTGAATGCCTGGATGCATCTAAGGAGCAACGTATTGCAGGTGAATGTTATCCGGTGGAAGCTATTATTCCTGTGAACCAACACGAAATACCAGCGGGGTATTAATGGACTGGCAAACAACAAAGGTTATTCTCAAGGCTTTTGCGTCACTTGCGGTCATCTTTTATTTAATAGTGGTATTTGTCTTCAGAATTTTCGCTGAAGATAAAGACGAAGATATTTAGTTAAGCAAAAACGTTTTATATGCCTGAAACATGGCAGGGAAATCCACACACTTTTTTGGAGTCAAATATGAACCACGAATTTACCGTTGCATTTAATACTGAGCTTTTAATCACAACCGATGGTTGCAAGGTTCTGTCTTTAACCTGTGGCGAAGAGCAATTAGGGTACATCGCTTTCAATACCCTTGAGGGCGAATCTGGCAAGCGTACATACATCACCCCTTTCACAAGTGAAGGTGAGATGAAAGAAGCCTGCTGTGCTGGTTGTGCGGCAAAGGCTCTCTTTCACCATCGTACCGGCTTCAGGCTCAAATACATATCTATCGCTGAGACTGCGCCGTCTTCATTGCGCGGACTTCTTCCTCTTCTGCTGCTTGAGGATATCGCCAGAAGAGCCAAAGCACACTGATTTATTCAGCCCCGTTCGGCGGGGCATTTATCAGAGTGACCATTTGTAAGTGGTCAGTCTGATAAAAAGAGGAATGCAGATGGATATTACTCTGGCGTTTAAGAAATTAGAACTCGTGAGCGGCGAGGAAGCAGTGATCAGCATTGCCCCGAGTGCAATGAAAAAGATGGTCATGGATTTAGTGGCGAATGGTTATCTATCTACTGAGGATTTAATCATTTTCGCTATCGGGCAGGTGAAATTATGTGACCGAAAAAACCTTGACCATGTGTTATCTGACAACGTTTTGAAGAAATTAACCGAAGCTTTTGAATCCGTTAAAAATGGAGAAAATAATGACTGACCAGAAAATTTTCATTGCGGGATATTACCCCGATGAAGAATCAGAAAAAGCGGGTATTAAGCGAGTCGCTACCACTTTCGATGCAAAAGATATTGAGCGAGCCAAAGCTAAGGCAAATTTTATCTTCCTTGAAGAGTACGAACACGCTCAGGATGCTGCTTATAAAATTCTGGTATGCGAAGATTTTCCTGCAATCGTTTCACGCCCTGCCCGTGGTGCCTGGGATACGACATTTCTGTATGAAAATGACTGGCCTGAAGATTTAGGTTATCCGGTTCCGTGCAAGCCTGAAAAGGTCGATTTCGAAAAACTGTCAAAAGAATTACAGATAGCAGCGTTGATCAAATATGGCTCTACAACGTTAACGAAACGCGACCTACCTGGTGCGCTGGAGATTACCCAGGACGTTGACAGCTTTGAAGGCCATATGTATACCGCCATTATTAAAACACCTTCTGTCGCTAACATGTTCCATGAGCGTATTGAAAACGCGATCGGGTGGTTAGGAGCTAAGTGCGATCACTCTGCTAAATGGCCTGAGATCCAGAAAGAGCTGGCTGCATGGGAAAACCGCCAGAACGCTGAACGCAAACAAACTGGTTCATCAAAGTCCGTTGTCGATATCGCCCGCGAGAAAGCCGCGGCTGAAAAAATCCGTCAGCTAAATCCGGCTCCTGTTCATCTTCAGGATGAAGAATCTTTGAAGCGAAATATTGCCCTTGGCCTGGTTGCTAAGGCGATGGATTTCGACATCCTCAACCCTCCGGCGAGCATCGTTAATCGTGCCCGCGACATCATCAAGCTGAAAGAGAAACCATTCCCTGCATGGTTTGCGGCAATGAGCGCGACGATTGGCATTTACGAATACTCCCCCGTCCAGATTATCTACAGCGTGAAAATTTCGCCTGAAGATATCGACAAAACTGCCGGATCTATTCAGGCACACATTAACCGCACCTTTACCGAAACCGACCACGCCAACCCGTCCGCTGAAATGCTGGCCATCGCCTGTGGCACATCAAAAACTGACGAGGGGAATATCCATGAGACCGAACAGAAGAACACGAGCACAACTGGTGCACTGGACACTTCAGCGGCAACGTCTGGCGCAGTGGAACCGGAACTCAATGGCGATGACTCTGCAACGCGGACGGTGGAAAATGCGCCAGCCGTAGAGCGTACCGGACCGTTTTACTTCCTGTTTGCTGACGGTGAAAAAGTTGGACGCGCTAACAAGTTGCCTGGTCTGGAAAAAGCGCTGGCTGATGGTGGCAAGGAAATCAGCCAGGAAGAATATTCAGCGCGTAAGAACGGCACATACGAAGCCCCTGCCGCCCCTGTTGATAACTCAAGCACTGGTAATGAGCCTGAAGTTACCAATCATGGCGCGGGTCGCTTTTCCATTGATGGTTTGCTGGCAGAAAAGCCGAAAGAAAACGTGACGAAAGGTGAAAATAGTCATGTTGAACAGAAATCAGAGAATGATAACACTGGCGCAGAAAGCGTACAGGCGGCTATCAATGCCCGCGCAGAAATTTCCGAAGCTGAATACAAAGGTTATACGGATAATTCAGTCAAAGAAAATATGTCCATCTGGATGCGGGTACATAAAACAGATCCAAGTAGAACCAAAACCAAAATTCAGTATGGCAAAGATAAGTTGCCAGATGGTTCTAAACAAATTCTGCGGGTTACTACAAGTATTAACCCAACCTATCAGACGGAACGTGCGACAAGATTATTCGGACCATTTGGTATTGGCTGGGGCGTAAATATTGAAATGGAAAGGTTTGATAATGGCATGCCATTTACTGAACCGACCTACGATGCAAATGGCCGTTTTACAGGTAAAAAAGTTATTAGAGATAATGATGGGACTATTATCTTTACGCTTAACCATACAATGCTGATTTCGCTTTGGTACATCCACAATGGTGTAAAGGGTGTAATTAGTAGTTACGGTCACACAAAGTATTTATATCAAACGCAGAACGGTATTACTTGCGATGATGAATATGCTAAAAAAAGTTTAACGGACGCCACAACTAAAGCACTTTCACAACTTGGTTTTAGTGCTGATGTTTATGGGGGATTGTTCGAAGATAGCGAATATAGCGAACAAAACAAACTTGAACACGACCTGATTAATGCGACAAATAGAGCTGATGAAGTGGTTCGTATACGCGAAGAACTTGATCAACGTTTCAAAGCAAATGTTGAAACGATGAAATCAGCCAAAACTCCTAATGAGGTTTCAAAGATTGCCAGCAGCCTCACCCGTAAAATTGGAGAGCACTTAAAGGCCGCAAATGCAACGGGTGATCATGATTACGTCAAATACCTTGACGGACGACTGAACCGCCTTGAATCAATTAAAGTTGAATGTCTTAAAGCTCTGGAGGAAAAAGCATGAGTAACCGCACCATTGATTTAGCTAACGAAATTTCGAAAGTATTAGCACTAGGCGAAAGTGGTGAAATCGACGAACAGACCATTAAAGATACGCTGGAAGGTATTGAGGGTATGTTGGAAGATAAGTTTGATGCTGCCATGGCGGTGATTCGTGACTTTGAAGCCAATAAGAAAAAATGCAAAGAAGAAGCTGCACGTTTAAATGAGCGCTCCAAACATTGGGATCGCCAGGCTGGGCAGATCAAAACATACCTTCTGGATTGTTTAAAGCTCGCAGGTCGCGATTCATTGAAAACGACCTTGAACACCTTCACTGCACGAAAAGGCGGAATATCATTAACCATTGTTAACGAAGATGATATTCCAGATGAGTATTTAATTTCATCCAAATCTTTAGTGGTAAACGAGTTCGATAAAGAACGAATTAAAAAAATTCTAACTGAGAACTTAAAGGCAGTTGAAGATTTGCGCCAGAAAGGACTGGAGCCAACACCAGAACAACTCAACATGATTCCTGGTGCAAAGGTCGAGCGTGGGGAAACGACTCTAAGCGTTCGTTAACAGTATGGGCCGCTAGTGCGGCCTGTTTATCCAGCTCATTTTATCCGACAGTTTTAAATGAGCCACTATTCAGCTGAATGATTTACAGAATGGTAATAATTACTCACGCGGAGCAGGAGCAAAAAATGGCATGTAAACTCAAGCACGATCTGCCTGCAAAAATCGTGGCAATGGTTCATAACAATGGGAGAATAACTCAGGCTGAAGTGGCTCAATATGCAGGCATTACAGCGCGAACAGCCCGCAGATATTTGAACATGGCTATAGCAGCGGGTAACCTCTATCGCTCCCCCAAACATGGAACTTTCCTTAGCAGACAAAATTATGAGGAATGGTTAATCGTCCAGGGCAAAAAACGTCAGGATGCATTAGAAAAGAGCGAGCAGCCGAAATTCATGATGCCTTATAACCCTGAAAAAAATATCAGATGCCGTGAATGTTATCAGAGTCCTGCCATGCAACGTGTATTGATGTTTTTTAACCATTCACGAATGGCAGCAATTAAGACGGAAAAAAACAATGGCTAATTCATTTCGACAAATGACACGCGGCGGCGTTATCTCCCGCACTGATAATGGCATGTTCATCCATCTGGATGATATTCACGTCAAACCAGGCTTTAACAAGCGCCTCGATGATGAACGTACACGCCAGGCTGATGACGACCTTTTCCAGTTCCTTATGAATGGCGGCAGCGTTCCACCGCTTGAAGTGATTTCCCGTGATGAAGGCGGCGTGTGGATTGTTGAGGGCCACCGCCGACACCGTTGCTATGAGCGCTGCCGTAAAGCAGGAAAGCCGGCAAACAAAATCCACATCGTCCAGTTCGTTGGTGATGACAAAGAACGCCTTGCGCGAATCCTGACCTCCAACAACCAGTTAAGCCTTTCAGAGCTGGAACAGGCCGCGGTGGTAAAAGAGCTGGCATCGGCATTCAATCAGTCGGTCGCAGAAATAGCCGCGCTGGTGAACAAGTCAGAACCGACCGTTCGAAACCTGCTTACCCTGGCTGGCGCGAACCATGACGTGAAGCAGAAAGTTCAGGCTGGTGAAGTAACGGCTGGTGCAGCTATTGAGCGTGTAAAAGAGTTCGGTGAAAAAGCGGGCGAAGTGCTTGAGCAGGATAAAGCCGTAGCCGCTGCCGCTGGAAAGAAGAAAGTCACACGCAGCGTAATAGCCCCAGAAATCAGCGTGAAGAAAGCCCGCCGTCTGGTTGAGCTGATCACCCTTGCCGGAATCAACGAGAGCGGCGTTATTACCCTTTCTGGTGAGCTTTTAAATGAGGTCGTGGAAATCATCAACGAACAGCGTGATATCGAAGCACAGCGCAGCAGGGTCGCAGGATGAATAAAGCAGAGAAAGAACGCTTAGTTAATTATCGCCGCTGGCTCTATAAGGCAGAACTGAACGAGACAAAGCTGACAGCCTACAACTGCCCTCAATGCCTTGAGAAGTTACGAACAACTGAAGCGCCTGAAGGTGAATTCTGGGACACGTTTTCCAACTGCCCTTTTTGTGGTTCGTTACTTTTTAAGGTCACTAATGGTGGTTCAGTCAAAGTTGAGCTAATCACAACAATAGGAAGCCAAAATGAAAAATAAACACATATTGACCAGGAAGGCCTTTTCGCTTTTGCTATTAATGGCCGCGCATTCTGACTATGCCAACAGTACCATTTTCGATTACACAGAATGGAGCTCAACGCCTGCTATTTTCGTTACAGCAAAAGATCCGACAGATGATATGAAAAGCCTGAACGACTCATACAATTGCGATACAAATAATTGTAAATATGGCCTTTCGGCCTATGTCATTATGAAAAATGGTGAACGCATAGAAGGAAGCGGCGGATTCACGTTTAATGAGTCATGGGGTGCTACTGGCAGGGAACAAATAATCGCTTATCTGCAGAGATATTATTACTCGAATATAGATCAGGTAAACCTTCCCAGAGGTATCAATATAAAAGATATCAAGGAGACCTGTTTTACCGCTTCGATTGTTAGCCGGAACCAGCCTACCGCGATCTTCGCTGATACCTGTATCAGCGGTGGCGGCAAGCCGCCCCCTATACCGGGTCAGCCGTTCTGTGATGTGCAGAATAATCTCGTGCTTGAGCATGGAACACTGACAACCGATGAGATAAACGGTCACCGGGTGGAGAAGCAAATCGCCTATCAGTGTAACGAAGACATAACGGGAGAACTGCTTATCAAAACACCTGACATCAAAATGGGAGGTGCTAACGGTGATATCAGGAGCAATGTATTAATTAACGGGAAAAGTTCTCTCCAGGCAAATATGTTAACCGGAAGTAATGTTTTTTCTGTCAGCTCAACATTAGCCATGACAGGTAAACCAGATGCAGGGGAATATTTTGGAAGTACAGTATTGGTCTGGACACCGAATTAGAACCGTGATTAATACATAAATTTTAACATCACAAAAATGAAAGGAGTGTTCTCATGGCAACAAATAAAAAAACAAAAATAAGCGTACTAATGCAGTGCATTGAATGGTGCGCACAGAACGGTGGTGAGCTGATTATTAATTCTGATGAGGCGAAAGCAATTCTGGAGGAGCGGAACACCATCGAGGCAAGATACGCGTCGCTGGCTGCGGAGAATGTGGAGCTGAATAACTTTATTGCGACTAGTTGTTATGTTCAGGCTGGTGAAGAATTGGCATGGCACCCAGCCATTGACCATTTACCAGAGACTCCAGCAACTAACCAATTAAGCATAAAAGAGTCTCAGTTTTTAACTGACGTGCTTACTGCTGCGGGGCTTTTGTCATTCGGGAAACAAGATAAAGGATTGGCCCGAAGAATTACTGATTTCTGTGTAGCAAAGATAGGCGATTCTAATCCCGCCCAACTTCGCCAGGAGTCCGCCCTATGAGCAATACAGCAAAACTTCAACTCGGATTTTCTCCGCTAACAAAGACCATCATGCTGGCAAAGATGCGTGATTTGGAAGGTGGCGGACGCCTGCGCGTAGGTAACGATAAAGGCCGTGACGTGACCAATGAGGCCGTGCAGCTAGTCTGGCAACTTGTAATGGCTGAGGGTGGCGAAATTGGCTGGGAGCTTGATGACGGTACACGCATGGTGTTGAAGGCTGAAAAAATGGAGTCAGCCTTATGAGCGACATCGACAAACAAGCATCAAAACTATCGGCGGCAGATTTTATAACCGCCATTGCGGAAGCAACTGAATTGCGTCCGCGCGACGGGCGTGATGGCGTAGCCCGCTGTGTGTATGAGCAGATATTCAAACCACTGCAAGATGAACTCGCAACCAACGAAGCCCGATGCGCGGCGCTGGCTGCGGAGAATACGGGGCTGAAGGCGGCGATTAACGCAACTATCGGATGGCAGCAATCAACCGATCCGGAGAATGTCGAAAGCGTTCGAATGCTAGTCGACGTTAAAACCCCGGTCACCGACGCTTTACTGGCTGAAGTGCGGGTGCAGGGTGTGGAATCGCTCTCCGATGCAGTTCAGTCAGTGATTTCAGAGCGTCAACGCCAGCAATCTGTTGAGGGCTGGGCGTCTGAGCATGACGACCAGTACAGCAAATCGCAGTTACTGTGGGCATCCTCATGCTACTTGCTGAATACCATCCAGCCCTTTAACCGCATTCCATTGGACTGGCCGTGGGCACCAGAATGGTGGAAGCCGACAAATCCACGCCGCGACCTGGTGAAAGCGGGCGCACTTATTCTGGCTGAAATTGAACGCATAGACCGCCAAGAGGCCGCCCAATGAGCAACATCGACAAACGCGCTAAGTCCGTTATTCGGGAATTGATAGAAGACGCACGAAGCAGGCGCTTTGGGAAGTTGATTATCACGGCTGACGAAATGGAAGCGCTGCTGGATGAGCTGGAAGCCAAAGACAAGCAGAGCGCAGACCTGTTTGTTGAAAATGTGCGGTTAAAAGCCGGTATTGCTGGGTTGGTTTCTCTAGGACTCAGACATAGAGATATTGAAGTAATGAGGCTTGCTGGGGATGCACAACATTCCACACCCTGCACTGATAGCATCATAGAAAAAATTGCCGCTGGCACCGCTAATGGAGAGTGATATGGCTGAGCGATTGAAGATTAACCTCATCATCATCTTTATAGCCTTAACGGCTATTCGGATGGTTAAACAAACCAATGTCGGAGCATCTTTCTTTGATGGTGAAACAATATCAGCAATGAACTATGTCCCGATACAGGCTAAGCAAGCGCTCGAACTAGCCAAAACATACAAGTGATTTTCGTAATTCAGTTTTGATAGCCGACCAGCGTTAACTTGCTGGTCGGTCATGGGGTAGCACATGCTTTTGACACTCAAAGAGTGGGCGAGCGATGTCTATCAAGATCCGCCGCCTATTGGAACTTTGCAACGCTGGGCGAGGAACGGGAATATTTACCCACCTCCGGAAAAACACGGGCGCGAATATAAAGTTCAACATGATGCTTTTTATATCAAGCCAAATAAAGCGTGTATCAAAATCCAACATCAAAACCCAAATGGCCGAACTGGTAAAAAAAGCAGCTTACTGGAGAGGATTGAACATGAGCAGGAAATACAATCGCGATCTACCGCGAAATCTAACTTATAGGGAAAAATATAAAAAGTATTATTGGCGCAATCCTGTTAGTGGAAAAGAATTTCCTCTCGATGGACTATCAAAAAGCCAGGCGATAGCTCAGGCTATCGAAGCTAATAATTATATTACCAATAACTTTACGCCAAGTGGTTTACTGCAACGAATCACGGACGAGAAACAGTTAACTATGAGTGATTGGCTTGAGCGATATAGCGTCATACTGCAGCGCAGAGAACTGGCGGCCAATACCTATAAAGTGCGTGCGGGGCAGATTGCCACCATCAATGAAAAGATGGGTGAGCTGATACTGAACAAGATAAACACTCGCCATATAGCTGACTTTCTCGATACATGGATCGCAGAAGGAAAAAAGACCATGGCCGCAACTATGCGCTCTGTGCTGATCGATATTTTTCGGGAGGCGATTGCCGAAGGCGCATTGACGCTAAATCCTGTTGAACCTACGAGAACGCCAAAGATCGTTGTCTTCCGTCAACGTCTAAGCCTGGAAATGTACACACCGATCAGAGCCGCAGCTGATACTTTATCGCCCTGGTTACCACTCGCGATGGATCTTGCGTTGGTAACCGCGCAGCGCCGCGAGGATATAGCGAACATGCGGTTCACTGATATTTATGATGACCGTCTACACGTAACCCAGATAAAAACGGGGGCAATGATTGCCATACCGTTATCCCTGTCACTGAACGGAATACGTCTGAGCGCAATCATTGATCGTTGTCGTTTGCTGAGTACAACCGATTTTCTGATAAGTGCCGGCAAGCGTAAAAACAGTCCTGACGGAGCTATTCATCTGGACAGTTTGACGAAAGGTTTTGTGAAGGCGAGGAAATTGTCGGGGCTGGAGTTTTCGGAACATCCCCCCTCTTTCCATGAGATCAGAAGCTTGTCTGGTCGCACGTATGAAGCGAGTCGGGGAAAGGATTTTGTCCAGAAACTATTCGGTCATACATCCAAAAAAATGACTGAAAAATACTTGGATGTGAGGGAGAAAGTGTTTACATTGTTGTAACAGGCACAAAAGACCGGATATGTGATTTCGTGCATTTTTCGTGTATTTTCGTGTCGCGCCTTGTAACCCCCTGATTTATAAGGCATATAAAAAGAGACCGAATACGATTCCTGTATTCGGTCCAGGGAAATGGCTCTTGGGAGAGAGCCGTGCGCTAAAAGTTGGCATTAATGCAGGCTAAGTCGCCTTGCCTTATAAGAATAGATGACGACGCCAGGTTTTCCAGTCCACAGTAAAAGCGGTCGGAAAAAAAGCGTCAAAACATCAATAAAAATGAAAAACCGCAGTGCTTTCGCAAGCAGCTGCGGTTTTTTTTACTGGGAACCGGAAACTAGCAGAGCTTGTCGGCGCGTTCGATAAACGGAGCAAGGCTCATCTTCTGCCCGGGGCTGGACGGATCGTCAATCTGGATAACGCTGATGGGCTGCCCGCTGCTCTTACCGCTGGCGACCTGCTGCTCGGCCACGTCGTTTAACGGGTACTGTACCAGCGTGCTTGGGTTGATGGCATACAGCGCATGACCCGGACGACAGGTCAGCATCACCTCTTCGCGATTGAACGCCCATTTATCCTTACCCACTTCAAAACGGCTGACGGTGATAACCTGTGGTGCCGCCAGAGCGCTCCCCGTACAGGCCATCAATAAGAGAGAGAGTACTGTCTTTTTCATATGCTATTTAACCTTGTCAAAAGGGTTCCCAGGTCGCGAACAGGCTGACCGTTGCCAGCACCAACGCTCCCAGCACCACCTCTGCCTGTGTCATCCTGATAAAAATCTGTTGCTCGCGCCCGATGTGGGCACTAAACCGTGGCACCAGAAAATACCGATTCACCAGCGCAATTACCACCATCAATGCCACCAACGCACATTTGAACAACAAAAGTTGTACGTACCCCGTCTGCCAGGGCACCGTGATGCCCAGAATAAAGAGCCCATTGATCGCGCCGGTAAGCACTACCCCCGCTACGGCATAATGCCCCACGCGAGAGAAGCGCATCATGGTATAGATTGCCGCAGTCTGCCAGCGTCCTTTCGCCAGATGCATGCAAAACAGCAACGGCAGGAGGCCGCCAACCCAGGTGGCGGCACACAGCAGATGCAGTGCGTGATTAATGCGCTGCATCGCCCCCACGGCGCCGTCGTTCATCGCCGCATGCCCCACGCCTGCCAGCAGGACAAATTGCCCCATTGCGAGCAGCAATAATCGCGATCCTTTTTGTGGCGCAAGCCACGCGGCACAGGCGGTGATTACGGCCAGGATAATTTGCCACAGCCAGACGCCACCAAACTGCGTTGCCAGCACGCTCTGCCAGACGTCCGGATTAAACACATCCCCCCAGCCGTTGCCCATTAGCCCCGCCTGGATCATGAACATCAGGAACGCCGACAACAGACTGACCAGAGACGCAATCTGCTGCTGCGCCTGAAAACGCCGGGTCATCAGACGGTGCAGGGAAGAAGGGGCAAACCAGACGCTATAGAGCGCATTACCAAAAATCAGCATCAGCGCGCCGAAATGGATAAAGCGCAACCCCACGTAGATGAAGGCCAGCATGTTATTTCACGCTGAAGTGATAGCTGCCTTTGGTTTTGTGGCCATCAACCGAGACCACATGCCAGTCAACCTGGTACGTGCCGGTCACCAGCGTCTGCGCCAGCGGAACATTGAGCTGGGCCTTATTCTGCGCGTCACGCTGAATATGGCCGGTTTTAACCACGTTTCCTTGTGCATCCTTCACCACCACACCGCTGAATGCCGGTTCAATGCCTTCGGAAAATGTCAGGGTAAGCGTCTGAGGGGCTACCACCTGACTATCGGCTGCCGGGATTTGCTGTTGAAGGTGCGCGTGCGCCAGCGCCGGGGTCGCGGTGACGGAAGAGAAGAGAAAAGCCAGCGCGCATACCGCGCGGGAAGCGGATAAACCCATCGCAATCATTCCTTTTTGTTATGTCTGTATGATAAAGAATAACGCTGTATAATAATCGAGTCGAGGATCATCCCACCTCCGCTTGTCATCCTCGCGCAATCGCGGTAACGTTGCCGCCGCATAAAAAGGAGAAGGTAATGAAGATCAATCTGGCTGCCCTTCCTCAGGACGAGATGGATAAAGTGAATGTCGATCTCGCTGCCGCAGGTGTCGCGTTTAAAGAGCGTTACAACATGCCAATCGTGGCAGAAGTGGTGGAACGCGAACAACCCGCCCATCTGCGCGACTGGTTTCGCGAACGCTTGATTGCCCACCGACTCGCGTCGGTTAATCTCTCTCGTTTACCGTACGAACCAAAAGTGAAATAAGCTTAACGACTCGTTACACTTCCTTACGCGGAATATGCCAGGATAAGAAAACCCTGATTAAATTAGGTGTACTCTTAAATCCTGCGACTCTGTGTATAAGGAAGTCACGATGTCACAATGGAATATTGCCGCCGCCCAGTATGCCGGGCAGCATCACAGTGTAGATGACCACGTAGCACACCATCTCCGTTTCATTGCAGAAGCGGTACAACAGCAGTGCGATCTCCTGGTCTTTCCTGAACTCTCATTAACAGGACCGGGAACGATGGACTTACCTCCCCCACCCAATGACGGACAGCTTGCCCCCTTGCTGACCGCCGCATCGCTTTACCGGATTACCATCATTGCCGGTCTGCCCCTGGATCTGAATGGTCAGCGCGTAAAAGGCCTCGCCCTGTTTTCACCGTCCCGGCATGGCATCCTGCGCTACCCTCAGGGGAGCGGTGCCAGCCTGGTTCCGGGTGATAAACAGCTGACGATTATTGATACACATGCCGATTCCCCCAATCTGGATCCGCAGGCGACGCTGTTTACCAGCTGTCAGTCGGTGGGGGATAACCGCTGGCGTCAGTCCATCAGCACGTTACAGCGCTTCGCACATAAGTATGCCATTGCGGTGTTAATGGCGAACGCCCGTGGGGGTAGCGCGTTGTGGGATGAAAAAGGCCAGCTGATCGTCCGTGCGGATAAGGGCGAGCTATTATTGACCGGATCTCTGGGCCGACAGGGTTGGCAAGGCGATATCATTCCTTTAGGCTAAGCGTTTTAGCTCAGGAGCGTTCAATGCTGCGCGTCATCGATACCGAAACTTGCGATCTTCAGGGCGGAATAGTGGAGGTGGCGTCTGTTGACGTCATTGACGGAAAAATCGTCAACCCAATGAGCCATCTGGTGCGTCCCGACCGCCCGATTAGCCCGCAGGCGATGGCCATTCATCGCATTACCGAATCGATGGTGGCGGATAAACCCTGGATTGAAGAGGTCATTCCGCACTATTACGGTAGCCCGTGGTATGTCGCGCACAACGCCAGCTTTGACCGCCGGGTACTGCCCGAGATGCCCGGCGAATGGATTTGCACCATGAAGCTGGCGCGTCGTCTGTGGCCGGGGATCAAATACAGCAATATGGCGCTGTATAAGTCCCGTAAGCTCAGTGTCAGAACGCCCGAGGGGCTGCACCATCACCGCGCCCTGTACGACTGCTATATTACCGCGGCGTTACTCATCGATATTATGAATACCTCTGGCTGGACGCCGGATGATATGGCGACCATCACCGGTCGACCCGCGTTGCTTACAACTTTCACCTTTGGCAAATACCGCGGCAAGGCGGTGTCCGATATTGCCGATAAAGATCCGGGCTATCTGCGCTGGTTGTATAACAACCTCGACAAAATGAGCCCGGAGCTGCGCTTAACGCTCAAGCACTATCTGGGTGAAGCTTAATTCCCGGCGCGGCCTGGTAGCGTTTCCTGCGCCAGGCCAATCAAAAAGGCATACTCCAGCGCGACCCCTTCATACGATTTAAATCGCCCCGATTTCCCGCCGTGTCCGGAATCCATGTCAGTACAGAGAAGCAACAGGTTGTTATCGGTTTTCAGCTCACGCAGTTTTGCCACCCATTTCGCGGGCTCCCAGTATTGCACCTGCGAATCGTGCAGGCCGGTAGTCACCAGCATGTGCGGATAGGCTTTAGCTTCCACATTATCGTACGGACTGTACTCTTTCATGTAGCGGTAATAGATCTCGTCCTGTGGATTCCCCCACTCTTCAAACTCACCGGTGGTCAGCGGAATGGACTCGTCCAGCATCGTGGTGACCACGTCGACAAACGGAACCTGTGCGACAATTCCCTTAAAGCGATCGGGACGCTGATTGATGACGGCTCCCATCAACATGCCACCCGCACTGCCGCCCATGCCAAAGCAGAGCTGCGGATCGCCATAGCCCTGCTCTATTAGCGCATCGCAGACGTCGAGGTAGTCATTGAAGGTGTTTTTCTTTTTCAGGAATTTCCCGTCTTCATACCAGTGTTGCCCCAGTTCACCGCCGCCGCGCACATGGGCGATAGCGAAAACAAAGCCGCGATCGAGCAGGCTCAATCGGCTACTGCTGAAATCGGCATCCATGCTTGAGCCGTAGGATCCATACCCGTAGACCAGGATCGGGTTTTTCCCTTTCTGGAAATGCGCCTTGTGATAGACGAGTGAGACGGGCACCTCAACACCATCCCGGGCAGTGACCCACAGGTGTTCGCTTCGGTAGTTATCAGAATCAAACCCCTTAACCTCAGACTGCTTAAGGACCTGACGTTGTCCGGTGTCCATATCCAGTTCAAACAGCGTATCCGGCGTGGTCATTGACGAGTAGCCATAGCGCAGCCGGGACGATTCCGGCTCGGGATTAAACCCAATCCACGTGACATAGGCCGGATCGTCGAACGCGATCCCGATGACTTCCCGCGTTTTGCGGTTAATTTGCCGCAGGCTGGTCAGCCCCCGCTGGCGCTCTTCTACCACCAGCCAGTCGGTGAAGAGAGTAAACCCTTCGAGCATTACCTGATCCCGTGCAGGAATGAGCACTTCCCACTTCCGTTCATCACGCACTTTGGTTTTATAAAGGCCAAAGTTTTTGCCCTCACGGTTAGAGCGCAGGTAAAAGCTGTGCTGGAAGTGATCCAGGCTGTACTCATGATCTTTACGACGGGGCAGAAAACAGAGCGGCTGTGCATCAGGCAGTTCGGCATCCAGGAGCAGAACTTCAGAAGTGGTCGCGCTGGCGAGGAAGATGATCACATAGTGGCGTGACGACGTTTTATGCAGACTGACATAGAACGTTTCATCTTTCTCTTCGTAGACCAGCTCGTCATCATCCGCACTGGTGCCGACGGTATGACGCCATACCTGATAAGGCAGCAGCGTGGAGGCATGTTTCTTCACGTAGTAGACGGTTTCGGAATCATTCGCCCAGACAAAATCCGGCGAAACGTTCGCAATCATCTCCGGGTACCAGTTCCCGGTTTCCAGATTGCGAAAACGAAGGCCGTATTGACGACGGGAGAGGTAATCTTCCGCCAGCGCCATAATGGCGTTGTCGGGTGAAACCGACATGCCCCCCAGCGTATAAAACTCGCTGTGGGCAGCACGCTGGTTGGCATCCAGCAAAATATCCCATTCATCCCACTCGGCGCTTAACACCGACTGACGCTGATAGATGGGATATTCATTACCTGGCTCGTAGATATGGCGATAACGATAGCCGTTTTTGGTCCAGGGTGCGGAGACATCGCGCTGGGGAATGCGCTGCACCATTTCATTCAGCAACTGATCCTGCAGCGCCTGCTGGCTGGCCATGACCTTGCGGCCATAGTCATTTTCCGCGTGCAAATAGTCGAGCACCTCTGGCCGGGAACGCGAATCGTCCCGCAGCCAGTAATAGTTATCTATACGCGTATCGCCATGCGTGGTGATCGCATAAGGAGTACGTCGGGCTTTTGGTGGCATGTCATGTTTCTTTTGAGTTTTACACCCTATAAGGTTGGCAAAACACGCGCATGATGCAAGCGAAACATGACCGCGACGGTGACAGTTAACCCGCTAACGCCTGTTTTTGCTCCCTGATATCCTTCTCAATGCCCTCGCGCACGTCCTGAGGGATCTTCAACGCGTCGCCGAGGGCGTTGAGGTAGCTGCGCTCCATAAAGTGGTCAATATCAATGGCGGCACAGCTTAAGAAATAGAGTTCAAGCGCCTCCTCCTCATTCTTTACGCTTTGCGCAAGGCGCTGCGGATCCAGCGGCTGTTCGATGGCCTGAGACACCAGCGCTCTGCCCTGCTCTTCCACACCGGCCTCCCGCAGCTGCTGCTCAATCGCCGACCGTTCTTTCTCGTCGATATGCCCGTCACTTTTCGCCGCAAAAACCAGTGCAAGGATCAGCCGTTCAGTGCGCAGGTCCAACGGTGACGTGTGTTGACCATAATCGGGTTCATCGCTATGTGCGGTTCGTACTCTGTCCTTGTATTTGTTCCACAGAACAGTGCCCGCGATGGCTCCGCCACCGGCCAGTAACGCGCCGGTGCCATATTTTGCCAGCAATTTGCGCGAGGATTTATTCGCCACCAGCAGGCCCGCCAGCCCGCCGAGCGCCCCGGGGACCAGCAGTTTGCTCAGCCCCTGATCGCCGGATGGCGAAGTTTTCTGCCCTAACAGTGATTGCAATTGATTTAACCAGCCTGACATGGTGTCCCTCACTTAACGGTGTACATATTCCACAGCCTAAGCGAGCAGGCGTCAGGAAATGTCTGGAGGGACTAAAGAAGCGCAAATTTCTTGCCTGTGCACTGGCCCCGATCAAGACAGACGCAAACGTTTTCGTTTATACTGCGCGCAACTTTTTCAGGGGGATTGTTATGACTCGTTTAGGAACCGCGCTGCGACCTGCGGCGACGCGTGTGATGCTATTGGGATCGGGTGAACTGGGCAAAGAGGTCGCCATTGAGTGCCAGCGTTTAGGCGTGGAAGTCGTTGCGGTAGACCGCTACGCGGATGCACCCGCCATGCACGTCGCCCACCGTTCTTATGTGATTAACATGCTGGATGGCGCTGCCCTGCGCGAGCTGATTACGCGTGAGAAACCGGATTTTGTCGTACCGGAAATTGAAGCCATCGCCACCGACACGCTAATTACCCTTGAGCAGGAGGGCCAGCGTGTCGTGCCCAGCGCGAAGGCCGCAAAGCTGACCATGAACCGCGAAGGCATTCGTCGCCTGGCGGCGGAAGAGCTGGGATTGCCCACCTCACCCTATCGTTTTGCTGGCGATAAAGCCGAGTTCCTGCAATCCGTCGACGAGATCGGTTTCCCGTGCATCATTAAACCCGTCATGAGCTCCTCCGGTAAAGGTCAAAGCTTTATCCGTAACAGCGGCACGCTGGACAAGGCCTGGGATTATGCCCAACAGGGTGGCCGTGCCGGGGCCGGTCGCGTGATTGTTGAAGGCGTGGTGAAGTTTGATTTTGAAATTACCCTCCTGACCGTCAGCGCCGTTGATGGCGTCCATTTCTGCGATCCGATTGGGCACCGTCAGGAGGATGGCGATTACCGTGAATCCTGGCAGCCGCAGCAGATGAGCGCCCTGGCCCTGGCGCGCGCGCAGGAGATCGCCCGTAAAACGGTGCTGGCGCTGGGCGGTTACGGCCTGTTCGGCGTGGAGCTGTTTGTCTGCGGTGATGAGGTGATTTTCAGCGAAGTCTCTCCTCGCCCGCACGATACCGGAATGGTGACCCTGATTTCCCAGGATCTCTCCGAGTTCGCCCTTCACGTGCGCGCGTTCCTCGGCCTGCCGGTTGGCGGTATCCGCCAGTACGGCCCGGCCGCCTCAGCGGTGATCCTCCCGCAACTGACCAGCCAGAACGTCACCTTTGATAACGTTGAAGGCGCGGTGGGAGCGGGTCTGCAGGTACGTCTGTTCGGGAAACCGGACATTGACGGTACGCGTCGTCTTGGCGTGGCATTAGCCACCGGCGATAACGTGGATGATGCCGTGGCAAGCGCGAAAGCCGCCGCTGCCGCGATTCGCGTTAATGGATAAAAAAACGGGCCAGATGGCCCGTTTTTCATGATGGGAGATTCTTACTGCTTCGCGCCTTCAACCGCTTCGCGAGCCAGTCTGGTGATGCGATCCCAGTCGCCCGCTTCCAGCGCATCCGCCGGCACCAGCCAGGAGCCGCCGATGCACAGCACGCTTTTCAGCGCCAGGTAATCACGGTAGTTGGCCGGAGAGATGCCGCCCGTCGGGCAGAAGCGCACCTGAGAGAAGGGACCCGCAATCGCCTGCAGCGCTTTGGTGCCGCCGTTGGCTTCAGCCGGGAAGAATTTGAACTCTTTCAGGCCGTAGTCCATGCCCAGCATCAGTTCAGAGACAGTGCTGATGCCCGGGATCAGCGGGATGGTGCCCTCGGTTGCCGCTTTCAGTAGCGAATCGGTCAGACCCGGGCTGATGGCAAACTGCGCGCCCGCTTCAGTCACTTCAGCCAGCTGTTTTGCGTTCGTAACGGTACCCGCACCAATGATGGCATCCGGCACGTCTTTAGCGATGGCGCGAATCGCGTCCATCGCGCAGGCGGTACGCAGGGTCACTTCCAGAACGCGAACGCCACCCGCAACCAGCGCTTTCGCCATCGGTACCGCGTGCTCCAGTTTGTTCACCACGATAACCGGCACAACGGGGCCAGTGGTCAGGATTGCTTCTGCACTTGTTTTCCAGTTTTTCATCAGAGTTTTCTCTCGCCAGATCGATAAAATCAAGTCGTCTTAAAACGTAATACAGGTTGCGCCCTGCTCCGCCCCGGAGAGTTTCTCACGCAGCGCGCCAAACATTTCGCGTCCGGTTCCCACGCGCGATGCGCTCAGGTCGGGAATATGGGGCTGACGGGCCGCCAGCTCGGCTTCGTCCACCAGCAGGGTTAACTCACCTGACTGGCCATTGACGCGGATGATGTCGCCGTCACGCACCTTAGCCAGCAAACCACCGTCATACGCTTCAGGCGTTACGTGGATGGCTGAAGGCACTTTACCTGAGGCGCCCGAGAGGCGTCCATCGGTGACCAGTGCAATTTTGAAGCGGCGGTCCAATAATACACCAAGTGGTGGCATAAGTTTATGTAATTCTGGCATCCCGTTCGCTTTGGGTCCCTGATGACGTACGACCACCACGCAATCCTTGTCGAGAAGGCCCGCATCAAAGGCAGGTAAAACATCATGCTGGCTCTCAAAGACCACTGCCGGGGCTTCAATCACCTGGTTCTCTTCCGGTACGGCAGAGGTTTTCATCACCGCGCGTCCCAGGTTGCCGCTCAGCACTTTGGTGCCGCCGTGGCGTGAGAACGGTTGTTCGAAGGTAGCAATAACCTGCGGATCGAGAGAGGCGCTCGCCCCGTCACGCCAGTCCAGCTCACCGTTGTTCAGCCATGGCTCCAGGGTATAACGCTGCAGACCAAAGCCCGCCACGGTGTTCACATCTTCATGCAGCAGACCGCCCTTCAGCAGCTCACGCATCAACACCGGTACGCCACCGGCGGCCTGGAAGTGGTTAATGTCTGCCGGACCATTCGGATACAGGCGCGCCATCAGCGGCACCACGGAAGAGATGTCGGAGAAATCATCCCAGTTAATCAGGATACCCGCCGCACGGGCCATCGCCACCAGGTGCATGGTGTGGTTGGTTGAGCCACCCGTTGCCAGCAGGGCCACGATGCCATTGACGATCACTTTCTCATCGACCATTTTACCCAGCGGCATCCACTCATTGCCGTTCCCGGTCAGACGCGTCACCTGACGAGCGGCGGCTTCGGTCAGGGCCTTGCGCAGCGGGGCATCGGGTTGAATGAAGGAGGAGCCCGGAAGCTGCATCCCCATAAATTCCACCACCATCTGGTTGGTGTTGGCCGTGCCATAGAAGGTACAGGTGCCAGGCGCATGGTAAGAGGCAGCTTCCGCTTCCAGCAGCGCCTGACGGTCTGCTTTACCTTCGGCATAGAGCTGACGGATACGCACTTTTTCTTTGTTTGGCAAACCGCTGGCCATCGGACCTGACGGCACAAAAATCGCCGGAAGATGACCAAACGACAGCGCCGCCATGGCGAGCCCCGGGACAATCTTGTCGCACACGCCAAGGTACAGTGCGCCATCGAACATGTTATGCGACAGGCCTACCGCTGCAGACATGGCGATCACTTCGCGACTCAACAGCGACAGTTCCATCCCATCCTGGCCCTGGGTCACACCGTCACACATGGCCGGCACGCCTCCTGCCACCTGGCCCACCGCATTCACGCTGTGCAGCGCTTTACGGATGATGTCCGGGTACACTTCGTACGGCTGATGCGCGGAGAGCATGTCGTTATAGGAGGTAATGATAGCGATATTGTTACGCAGCATGCTTTTCAGCGATGCTTTATCGGCAGGCTGGCAGGCGGCGAAACCGTGTGCCAGGTTACCGCAGGCCAGTTGCGAGCGGTGGACGGTGTCACTCTTTGCTTGTTCAATGCGGGCGAGGTAGGCAGAACGCGTCTCTTTCGAGCGCTCGATAATGCGTTGTGTTACGCGTAACAATGTCGGATTCATAAAAGCTCCTCTAATTTATCTGTCCGGGCTCGGGAGTTTACAAAGTCGCTGGCAGTTGTTAACAACGCTGAAACGCTTGCTGTCCGGAGCTCAGGGGCAAAATCGCTTCCGGCAGTGTAATAAAAAAAGCCCCGCGGGTGAATCCACGCGGGGCTTAAAAGTATAAAAATTGTGCCACTAGCTGTGTTAGATCATGTTACCGGTAAAATAACACCTTCGGGCTAGAGGATTATCTTACTCAAACTCGTTCCAGGAGCGGCCATCACGGGTGATCATCGCCACGGAGGCGACAGGTCCCCAGGTGCCCGCCTGATACGGTTTTGGCGGATCCTGATCGGCAGCCCAGGCTTCGGTGATGGAGTCGACCCATTTCCACGCCTCTTCCACTTCGTCGCGACGTACAAACAGCGCCTGGATACCGCGCATGGTTTCCAGCAGCAGGCGCTCGTAAGCATCCGCCAGGTGCGTTTGATTGAAGGTCTCGGAGTAGCTCAGATCCAGTTTGGTGGTCTGCAGGTTGTGCTTGTGATCCAGCCCCGGTACTTTGTTCAGGATCTGGATATCCACACCTTCATCCGGCTGCAGACGGATAGTCAGTTTGTTCTGAGGCAGCTCCTGCCAGGACTCTTTAAACAGATTCAGCTCAGGGTTTTTGAAGTAGACGACGACTTCAGAGCATTTGGCTGGCAAACGCTTACCGGTGCGGAGGTAGAAAGGCACACCCGCCCAACGCCAGTCATCGATATCCACGCGGATCGCCACAAACGTCTCGGTGTTGCTGGACTTGTTCGCGCCCTCTTCTTCGAGATAGCCAGGGACTTTTTTGCCCTGCGCAAACCCGGAGGTGTACTGGCCACGCACCGTCTTCTCACGCACGTTAGAACGGTCGATACGGCGCAGTGATTTCAGGACTTTCACTTTCGCGTCGCGGATGCTGTCTGCGGTCAGGTCTGATGGCGGAGACATAGCGATCATGCAGAGTACCTGCAGCAGGTGGTTCTGGATCATGTCACGCATTTGGCCGGCCTGGTCAAAGTAACCCCAGCGACCTTCGATACCCACCTCTTCGGCCACGGTGATTTCCACGTGGTCGATGGTACGGTTGTCCCAGTTGTTAACAAACAGGGAGTTGGCAAAACGCAACGCCAGCAGGTTCAGTACCGTCTCTTTGCCCAGATAGTGGTCGATGCGGTAGACCTGGCACTCTTCGAAGTATTCGCCCACCTGGTCGTTGATTTCGCGGGAGGTAGACAGCGAGGTACCCAGCGGTTTTTCCATTACCACACGCGCCGGTTTGGCGTTCAGATTCGCTTCGCCCAGACCTTTACAGATGGCGCCAAAGGTGCTTGGTGGCATGGCGAAATAGTTAATGGTGACCCGGTTTTTCTGATCCAGCATCTCACCCAGACGGGTAAACGCGCTCACGTCGTTCACATCCAGATTGCAGAAATCGAGACGTCCGCTCAGGGTATCCCACAAACTTTCATCAATTTTCTCTTTCATGAACGTTTCGAGCGCTTCACGCACGACTTTGGTATATGCGTCCTTGTCCCAGTCGGCGCGCCCTACACCCAGGATACGGGTATCCGGATGAAGTTGGCCCGCTTTCTCCAGTTGATACAGGGAAGGCAGCAATTTTCGGCGTGCAAGATCGCCTTTCGCGCCGAAAATGACCAGGTCACATGCCTGGGCTGTTTGCGTTACCGCCATGTCATTCTCCTCAGTTGGATCACCTGGTGCTTCTGCCAGGTATCGTTGTAATTTTATTACAATGCACTGTACTGCTTTTACGTCATTCCCGAAACCACTAGCGCTTAACGTCGCGTGCGATACGGCGTTTTTTCACCTTTCCCGCGCCTGTGGCAGGGTACTCACGCAAAAAGCGTCGATTCTTTGTACTAAACGGGCCCGGCAAAATCCGACACCGATCAAGTAATGAAAAAAAACAACAACATTTCTTGTCGGCTGTTACCCTATAAAGAAGCCGCAGGGGTAATATCGGCTAAATCGAATCCTGATTTCATCAATCAATGAAATCGTTTCCACCCCATGAGCGCCTTGTTAACAATGAACATGCTGGAAAAAATCCAGTTTCAACTGGAACACCTTAGCAAATCCGAGCGAAAAGTGGCTGAAGTTATTCTCGCCTCGCCTGCTCAGGCGATTCATTCAAGCATCGCCGCTCTGGCGCAGGATGCAGGCGTCAGCGAACCGACGGTGAATCGGTTCTGCCGCAGCCTGGAAACGCGCGGCTTCCCTGATTTTAAACTGCATCTGGCGCAAAGTCTGGCAAATGGTACGCCCTATGTTAATCGCAATGTGGATGAAGACGACAGCGTTGATGCATACACGGCGAAAATATTTGAATCGGCGATGGCCACCCTTGACCACGTCCGTCAGTCGCTGGATATGAGTTCGGTCAATCGGGCGGTCGATTTACTGACGCAGGCCAAGCGGATTGCGTTCTTCGGCCTCGGCTCATCGGCGGCCGTGGCGCATGACGCCATGAATAAATTCTTCCGCTTCAACGTCCCGGTCATCTATTCCGATGACATCGTGTTGCAACGCATGAGCTGTATGAATTGTAGCGAGGATGACGTGGTGGTCCTGATTTCACATACCGGTCGCACCAAAAGCCAGGTTGAACTCGCGCAGCTGGCGCGTGAAAACGATGCCATGGTCATCGCCCTCACGACCGCAGGCACGCCGCTGGCAAGAGAAGCCACACTTGCCATCACCCTGGACGTCCCGGAAGACACGGATATGTATATGCCGATGGTCTCCCGCCTGGCGCAGTTGACGGTCATTGACGTGCTGGCGACCGGATTTACCTTACGCCGGGGCGCAAAATTCCGAGATAACTTGAAGCGTGTCAAGGAAGCGCTCAAGGAATCGCGTTTTGATAAAGAATTGCTTATAAAGAGCGATGTTCCCTGATAGTAGATAACGAAGACGTAACAAATAATTACGATGTAACGATTTACGGCATTCGGTCCCCTCGCGGTTGCCTTGCAGCAGATGAAGGCCGATTCAATCTTCACGCAACACCAAAGTTGTTTCAGTCAACGGAGTATTACATGTCCAGAAGGCTTCGCAGAACCAAGATCGTCACCACCTTAGGCCCGGCCACCGATCGCGATAATAACCTTGAAAAGATTATCGCCGCGGGTGCCAACGTGGTGCGTATGAACTTCTCTCACGGCACGCCAGAAGACCATAAATTACGTGCCGACAAAGTACGTGAGATCGCGGCTAAACTGGGCCGCCATGTTGCCATCCTCGGTGACCTGCAGGGTCCAAAAATTCGTGTTTCGACCTTCAAAGAAGGCAAAGTATTCCTCAATATCGGCGATAAATTCCTGCTGGATGCCAACCTGGGTAAAGGTGAAGGCGATAAAGAGAAAGTGGGTATCGACTATAAAGGTCTGCCGGCTGACGTTGTGCCTGGCGATATCCTGCTGCTCGACGACGGTCGTGTTCAGCTGAAAGTGCTGGAAGTTCAGGGGATGAAAGTGTTCACCGAAGTCACCGTCGGCGGCCCACTCTCCAACAACAAAGGCATCAACAAGCTCGGCGGAGGCCTCTCTGCCGAAGCGCTGACGGATAAAGATAAAGCGGATATCGTTACCGCGGCGCTGATCGGCGTGGACTACCTGGCCGTCTCCTTCCCGCGCTGCGGCGAAGACCTGAACTATGCGCGCCGTCTGGCACGTGACGCAGGCTGTGACGCGAAAATCGTGGCAAAAGTTGAACGCGCGGAAGCCGTTTGCGATCAGGATGCGATGGATGATGTGATTCTGGCGTCTGACGTGGTCATGGTTGCCCGTGGCGATCTGGGTGTGGAAATTGGCGACCCGGAACTGGTCGGCATCCAGAAAGCGCTGATCCGTCGCGCGCGTCAGCTGAACCGCGCGGTGATCACCGCAACCCAGATGATGGAATCCATGATCACCAACCCAATGCCGACCCGTGCAGAGGTAATGGACGTGGCTAACGCCGTGCTGGACGGAACTGATGCGGTCATGCTTTCCGCTGAAACCGCAGCCGGCCAGTACCCGGCGGAGACCGTGGCAGCGATGGCGCGTGTCTGTCTGGGCGCAGAGAAGATCCCAAGCATCAACGTCTCTAAACACCGTCTGGACGTGCAGTTCGACAATGTGGAAGAAGCGATTGCCATGTCCGCGATGTATGCGGCCAACCACCTGAAGGGCGTCACGGCGATCATCACCATGACCGAATCGGGCCGTACCGCGCTGATGACTTCACGCATCAGCTCCGGTCTGCCGATCTTCGCGATGTCCCGTCACGAACGCACGCTAAACCTGACGGCGCTGTATCGCGGTGTGACCCCGGTTTACTTCGACAGCACCAATGACGGTGTGGCTGCGGCGCACGATGCCGTCAATCTGCTGCGCGACAAAGGCTACCTGGTATCCGGCGATATCGTCATCGTGACGCAGGGTGATGTGATGAGCACCATTGGCTCAACCAACACCACCCGCGTTTTAACCGTCGAATAATCTGCTTCAGTTTCCCTCTCCCCTCCGGGGAGAGGGACTTTTATTTCCTGGGATAGAGTTCTTTGCGCTGATACGGCTCTTTCTCGCCGGGTTTACGCGTTTTGAGCAGCTTCAGGATCCATGTGTATTGCTCCAGATGGGGTCCCACCAGCACCTCTACCTCTTCATTCATGCGGCGCGCAATGGTGTGATCGTCCGCAGTCAGTAAGTCGTCCATCGGCGGGCGAACCTCAATGCTCAGACGGTGCGTGTTGCCATCGTACACCGGGAACAGCGGAATTACCCGGGCGCGGCAGACTTTCATCAGACGGCCAATCGCCGGAAGCGTCGCTTTGTAGGTCGAGAAGAAATCGACAAACTCACTGTGTTCAGGACCGTGATCCTGATCCGGCAGATAGTAGCCCCAGTACCCCTGGCGCACGGACTGAATAAACGGCTTGATACCATCGTTGCGGGCGTGCAGGCGTCCACCAAAACGACGACGCACGGTGTTCCAGACAAAATCAAATACCTTATTTCCCTGGTTATGGAACATGGCCGCCATCTTCTGGCCCTGAGATGCCATCAGCATAGCCGGTATATCCACCCCCCAGCCGTGCGGAACGAGGAAAATCACTTTCTCGTCGTTACGGCGCATCTCATCGATGATCTCCAGCCCTTTCCAGTCAACGCGCTTAAGGACGTTCTCCGGCCCTTTCAGCGCCAGCTCAGCCATCATCGCCATGGCCTGTGGCGCGGTGGTATACATTTCGTCAATGATGGCTTCGCGCTCGGCATCGCTCTTTTCCGGGAAGCAATAGTAGAGGTTAATTTGCGCGCGGCGACGGGCACTTTTACCCATTCGCCCTGCCAGACGGCCAATTTTCCCCAGAACGGGATCGCGCACAGAGGCAGGTAACATGGCAATGCCAGCAAACGCGTAAACGCCCAGCCAGGCGCCCCAGTTACGCGGGTGGCGAAAGGATTTTTCAAACTCAGGAATGAACTCAATATTGTTTTTTTTGGTTTCCATGCTGGTTCCAGGGTCTGGTGACGCAAAATATAATGACGATAGTGTAGCGAGGCAGCGGCCCACGCACAAAAGAAAAAGCCGGCGCTTACTGACGCCGGCTTTTAAACAAAACAGAAGGTTTTAGTCGAAACGCAGCTGCGGTATAACCTCTTTCACCTGCGCCAGGTAATCGGTACGATCTTTACCCGTCAGCCCTTCGGTACGCGGCAGTTTCGCCGTCAGCGGGTTCACCGCCTGCTGGTTGATCCACACTTCATAATGCAGGTGCGGCCCCGTAGAACGCCCGGTATTCCCGGAGAGGGCAATACGGTCGCCACGTTTCACTTTCTGACCGGGTTTCACCAGCAGCTTACGCAGGTGCATATAGCGGGTGGTATAAGTGCGACCATGACGGACCGCGACATAGTACCCGGCAGCACCACTGCGTTTGGCGACAACCACTTCACCATCCCCTACTGCCAGCACCGGTGTGCCCTGCGGCATGGCGAAGTCAACGCCACGATGCGGCGCAACGCGCCCGGTAACCGGGTTCAGACGACGCGGGTTGAAGTTGGATGAAATGCGGAACTGCTTCGCCGTCGGGAAGCGCAGGAAGCCCTTCGCAAGCCCGGTACCGCTGCGGTCATAGAATTTGCCGTCTTCAGCACGAATGGCGTAGTAATCTTTGCCATCAGAGCGCAGACGCACACCCACCAGCTGGCTCTGCTCACGCTTGCCATCCAGCATCTCGCGGGACATCAGTACGGAGAACTCATCGCCTTTTTTCAGCTTACGGAAATCCATCTGCCACTGCATGGCTTTGATAACCGAGCTGATTTCAGCGCTGGTCAGGCCCGCATCGCGCGCGCTGGAGACAAAGCTTGCGCCTACGGTCCCTTTCATCACGCTGTTAACCCAGTCGCCCTTCTGCAATTCGCTGGTCATCTTGAAACCGTTTGCAGTGCGGTCGTAGGTGCGCGTTTCGCGACGGGACATTTCCCAGGTCAAACGCTGCAGATCGCCATCCGGCGTTAACGTCCAGGAGAGCTGTTGGCCGATTTTCAGGTTACGCAGGTCTTTATCCGCGGCGGCCAGCTGGCTGATATTCCCCATGTCGATGCCGTACTGGTTAAGAACGCTGCTCAGCGTATCACCCGTGGAGACCACATATTCATGGATCCCCGCCTCATTCTCGGTTTTATCGTCCAGCTCATCCTGCGGAATGGCTTCATCTTCCTGAGCCGCCTGGTCGATAGGCTCACTGGCCTCCGGCAGCAGAGAACGGATTTCGTTCTTCTCAAGCTCGATGGTTTTGATGATCGGGGCAGAACTCGGGTGGTAAACATAGGGCCGCCAGACGGCGACCGCTAAGGTGAGAACTGTAAGCGACCCCAGCATAACGCGATGGGGTCGGGGCAGATTGTTAAATGCCAGGGCGACAGAGCGGGCTATCTGTTGCACGTATTCACTTCCTCGTTAATCTCCTTTCAGGCAGCTCGCATACTGGTTCGCCAGTTGAGTGAGGAACTGTGAATAGCTCGCTTTACTCAACTGGATGTTCGTTCCTAGCGGGTCAAGGGTTCCCATGCGCACGGATGTCCCCCTGGCCACGGCTTCTACGACCGCTGGCCTGAACTGTGGCTCAGCAAAAACGCAGGACGCTTTTTGCTCAACCAACTGTGTTCTGATCTCATGTAAACGCTGCGCACCAGGCTGAATTTCAGGGTTGACGGTAAAATGCCCACGCGGGGTCAGGCCGTAGTGTTTTTCGTAATAGCCATAGGCGTCATGAAAAACGAAGTACCCTTTTCCTTTCAGCGGTGCCAGCTCGTTACCCACCTGCTTATCGGTTGCGGCTAATTGTGCCTCAAAATCTTTCAGGTTGGCGTCTAGTTTGGCTCGACTTTGCGGCATAAGTTCCACTAATTTGTCATGGATTGCAACCGCCGACAGCCGCGCTATCTCTGGGGAGAGCCAAAGATGCATATTGTACTCGCCGTGATGGTGATCCCCGTCACCTTTTTCATCATGAGCATGATGACCTTCGTGTTCGTCACCGTCGTCGTCACTCCCCTTCATGAGTAACGGTTTCACACCGGTGAGTTCGGCAATGGTGACCTGTTTAGCCTCAGGAAGCTGTTTCGCAGACTTCTGCATGAAGGCTTCCATTTCTGGCCCAATCCAGACAACTAAGTCTGCGTTTTGTAAGCGTTTTACATCAGACGGACGCAAGGAATAATCATGCTCTGAAGCCCCATCAGGCAGCAGAACCTGGGTCTCGGTCACTCCATCAGTAATGGCCGAAGCAATGAATCCCAGCGGTTTAAGCGAAGCGACAACGGCCGCGTTGACATCTTGTGCTGTTGTACCCCAAAGGGCGGCGGATAATGCTGCGAAAAGAAGCGTATTTTTATGTAACATAATGCGACTAATCATCGTAATGAATGCGTGGAATGTGATATTATAACATTCGTTGACTTCTGCAAGCTTAAATTGACATGACAACTTTGGTTTCTCTTGAAAATGTTTCGGTCTCATTCGGGCAGCGCCGCGTCCTTTCTGACGTGTCGCTGGATCTGAAGCCCGGTAAAATTCTGACGCTGCTCGGTCCGAACGGCGCAGGTAAATCCACCCTTGTGCGCGTGGTGCTGGGTCTGGTAGCCCCTGATGAAGGTGTCATCAAGCGTGAAGAAAAATTGCGTATCGGCTACGTCCCGCAAAAATTACACCTCGATGCCACGCTGCCGCTGACCGTCAGCCGCTTCCTGCGTCTGCGCCCCGGAACGCGTAAAGCCGATATTCTCCCGGCGCTGAAACGTGTCCAGGCAGGCCACCTTGTCGACGCCCCGCTGCAAAAACTGTCCGGTGGGGAAACCCAGCGCGTGTTACTTGCCCGCGCGCTGCTGAGTAGCCCCCAACTGCTGGTACTGGATGAGCCAACGCAGGGTGTGGACGTCAATGGTCAGGTCGCGCTTTACGATTTGATTGACCAACTGCGCCATGAACTGAACTGCGCGGTGCTGATGGTCTCCCACGACCTGCATCTGGTGATGGCGAAAACCGACGAAGTGCTCTGTCTGAACCATCATATCTGCTGTTCCGGCACGCCTGAAGTGGTGTCGATGCACCCTGAATTTATCTCCATGTTTGGCCCTCGCGGTGCTGAGCAACTGGGGATTTATCGCCATCATCATAATCACCGCCATGATTTACAGGGACGAATTGTCCTGCGCCGGGGAAATGGACACTCATGATTGAACTGTTACTGCCCGGCTGGCTGGCCGGGATTATGCTCGCCTGCGCTGCGGGTCCGCTGGGTTCGTTTGTGGTATGGCGCAGAATGTCCTATTTCGGCGATACCCTGGCGCATGCTTCACTGCTGGGCGTGGCATTTGGGTTGCTGCTGGACGTCAATCCGTTCTATGCGGTGATTGTCGTTACGCTGCTCCTCGCCGCCGGTCTGGTCTGGCTGGAAAAACGCCCTCACCTCGCCATTGATACCCTGCTTGGCATTATGGCGCACAGCGCCCTGTCGCTGGGTCTGGTGGTAGTGAGCCTGATGTCCAATATCCGCGTTGACCTGATGGCCTACCTGTTTGGCGACCTGCTGGCCGTGACGCCGGACGATCTGATCGCTATCGCCATCGGCGTGCTCGTGGTGCTGGGAATTCTGCTCTGGCAGTGGCGTAATTTGCTCGCAATGACCGTCAGCCCGGATCTGGCGTTTGTTGACGGGGTGAAATTGCAGCGCGTGAAGCTGCTGCTGATGCTGGTGACGGCATTAACCATCGGTGTGGCGATGAAATTCGTCGGTGCGCTGATTATTACATCGTTGCTGATTATTCCTGCGGCCACCGCGCGTCGTTTTGCCCGTACGCCGGAGCAGATGGCAGGCGTGGCGGTGATTATCGGGATGATTGCGGTCACGGGCGGATTAACCTTCTCGGCGTTCTATGACACGCCTGCGGGGCCGTCAGTGGTGCTGTGTGCCGCGGTGCTGTTTATTTTCAGTATGATGAAGAAGACCGCAAGTTGACATCGAGGGCGCTGATGCCCTCACCCTAACCCTCTCCCACAGGGAGAGGGAATTAAGCATTACGGCATTGCCGGTGGCGTGATACCGAAATGATTCCACGCCCGCACCGTGGCCATACGTCCACGCGGGGTACGTTGCAGGAAGCCCTGCTGGATCAGATACGGTTCGAGTACATCTTCAATGGTCTCGCGCTCTTCCCCGATTGCCGCCGCCAGGTTATCCAGCCCGACCGGCCCGCCAAAGAATTTGTCCAGCACCGCCAGCAGCAGCTTGCGGTCCATGTAGTCAAAACCCTCAGCATCGACATTCAGCATATCCAGCGCCTGAGCAGCAATTTCGGCAGAAATGGAACCATCGTGCTTCACTTCTGCAAAGTCACGGACGCGGCGCAGCAGGCGGTTAGCGATACGCGGTGTCCCGCGCGAGCGCTTCGCCACTTCAAACGCCCCCTCTTCACTCATATCCAGCCCCATATAGCGGGCACTGCGGCCGACGATATGCTGGAGATCGGCGACCTGATAAAACTCAAGACGCTGAACAATCCCAAAGCGGTCGCGCAGTGGAGAGGTTAACGACCCGGCACGGGTGGTGGCGCCAATCAGGGTAAACGGTGGCAGATCGATTTTGATTGAACGCGCGGCCGGACCTTCACCGATCATGATATCCAGCTGGTAGTCTTCCATTGCCGGATAGAGTACCTCTTCCACCACCGGAGACAGGCGATGGATCTCATCGATAAACAGCACATCGTGAGGTTCAAGGTTGGTCAGCATCGCCGCCAGATCGCCTGCTTTTTCCAGTACCGGGCCAGACGTGGTACGCAGATTCACGCCCATTTCATTGGCAACGATATTCGCCAGCGTGGTTTTCCCCAAACCCGGAGGACCAAAAATCAGCAGGTGATCGAGCGCATCACCGCGCAGCTTTGCCGCCTGGATGAAGATCTCCATCTGGGAACGCACCTGCGGCTGGCCAATATACTCATCAAGCAACTTCGGGCGGATCGCGCGATCCACCACGTCGTCTGCCTGAATAGTGCCTGCCGATACCAGGCGATCTGCTTCAATCATCCTTTACCTCACAATGCAGCGCGCAGCGCTTCACGAATCAGGGTTTCACTGCTGGCATCCGGTTTGGCAATTTTACTCACCATTCGGCTGGCCTCCTGAGGTTTATAGCCCAGCGCTACCAGCGCGGCAACCGCTTCCTGCTCGGCATCATCATCTGACGCAGGCGCGCCCGGAGACGTCAGAACCAGATCGGCCGCCGGGGTGAACAGATCGCCATGCAGACCTTTAAAGCGGTCTTTCATCTCAACAATCAGGCGCTCTGCGGTTTTCTTACCAATGCCCGGAAGCTTAATCAGCGCGGCAGGATCTTCGCGCTCAACGGCATTCACGAACTGCTGGGCGGACATACCGGAGAGAATGGCCAGCGCCAGCTTCGGCCCGACGCCGTTGGTTTTAATCAGCTCGCGGAACAGGGTGCGTTCCTGTTTGTTGTTGAAGCCGTAGAGCAGCTGAGCATCTTCACGCACCACAAACTGGGTAAAGACAATCGCCTCTTTACCCGCGTCCGGCAGCTCGTAGAAGCAGGTCATCGGCATATGGACTTCATAGCCCACGCCACCCACTTCCAGCAGCACTAACGGGGGTTGTTTTTCAATGATGATGCCTCTGAGTCTGCCTATCACGTGACGCTCCTGCGTTCTGGAAATTTATTGATTTGCGACATAATAAAAAAAGGCTGGATAAACATCCAGCCTGATTTCTCATTATCGTAACCTGCCTCGCGCCAGATTAAGTCGCGACTCGCTCATTTGCATCGCATTCTGGCTGACATGACAGTGGGTGATCGCAATCGCCAGCGCATCGGCGGCATCGGCCTGCGGATTCGCCGGAAGTTTCAGCAGCGTGCGCACCATGTGCTGCACCTGGCTTTTCTCCGCGCTACCAATCCCCACCACCGTCTGCTTGACCTGTCTTGCCGCGTATTCAAATACCGGAAGATCCTGGTTCACGGCAGCAACAATTGCCACGCCCCGCGCCTGACCGAGCTTTAACGCCGAATCGGCATTTTTCGCCATAAAGACCTGCTCGATGGCGAAATAGTCAGGCTGAAACTGGGTGATAATCTCCGTCACGCCCGCATAAATGAGCTTCAGTCGCGACGGCAAATCGTCAACTTTGGTGCGAATACAGCCACTGCCAAGGTAGGTTAACTGGCGTCCAACCTGACGGATAACGCCGTAACCGGTGACGCGTGAGCCGGGGTCAATCCCAAGGATAATCGACATCACGCGTCTCCCGTAAACGGTTTACACGCTCTCATCAGAGAGTCGCTGCAACCTCATCAGAGATCTCACCGTTGTGATACACTTCCTGCACGTCGTCGCAGTCTTCAAGCATGTCGATCAGACGCAGCAGTTTTGGTGCCGTTTCAGCATCCATATCCGCTTTGGTGGACGGGATCATGGAGACTTCAGCGTTGTCGGCTTTCAGGCCCGCCGCTTCCAGCGCATCACGTACTGCGCCCATCTCTTCCCACGCGGTGTAGACATCGATAGCACCATCGTCGAAAGTGACTACGTCTTCCGCACCCGCTTCCAGCGCCGCTTCCATGATGGCATCTTCGTCGCCTTTCTCGAAGGAGATGACGCCTTTTTTGCTGAACAGGTACGCAACGGAACCGTCAGTCCCCAGGTTGCCCCCGGTTTTGGTGAACGCATGGCGCACTTCTGCAACCGTACGGTTACGGTTGTCGGACAGGCATTCAACCATTACCGCGGTACCGCCAGGGCCGTAACCTTCATAAATGATGGTTTCCATGTTCGCGTCTTCGTCACCGCCCACGCCACGTGCGATAGCACGGTTCAGGGTGTCACGCGTCATGTTGTTGGACAGCGCTTTATCTACCGCCGCACGCAGACGTGGGTTAGACGCCGGATCGCCGCCACCCAGACGCGCCGCTGTCACCAGCTCGCGAATGATTTTGGTAAAGATCTTACCGCGCTTGGCATCCTGTGCCGCTTTGCGGTGTTTGGTGTTGGCCCACTTACTATGACCTGCCATAAAAAGTTCTCCAAAAATCGCGCCTTTTCAGGCTGCGTTAATTACAAATTCTTCAATCGCCTGCCGGTTGCTCCACGACTTGGTCAGTGCGGCGGCATCCGCCGCATCCACCCAGCGGTAGGTCAGATGTTCGGTGAACACGATCTCCCGTTCGTGGGGAAGCGCGAGACAGAACCACGATTCCGTGTTGCGCTCGATCCCCGGCGCATAGCGATGACGTAAATGGCTAAAAATTTCAAACTCCACCGTGCGCTGACAGTCCTTCAGGGTCAGTTGCTCACAAGCAACGTCAATGGTGACCTCTTCCTTTACTTCACGCGCGGCGGCCTGCGGCGCAGTTTCCCCCTCTTCCAGACTGCCGGTAACCGACTGCCAGAATTCAGGGTCGTCGCGCCGCTGCAACATCAGCACCCGCTTCGTATCTTCTGCATAAATCACTACCAGAACAGAAACGGGTCGCTTATATGCCATATCAGTTTTTCTCTTCCTTTTTCACCACGTCGATACCCAGCTCAGCCAGCGCGGCCGGGTTAGCGAAGCTTGGCGCTTCAGTCATCAGACACGCCGCTGCGGTGGTTTTCGGGAAGGCGATAACGTCACGGATATTGTCGGTACCGGTCAGCAGCATGGTCAGACGGTCGAGACCGAATGCCAGGCCTGCGTGAGGCGGCGTACCGTACTTCAGCGCATCCAGCAGGAAGCCGAACTTCTCGCGCTGCTCCTGCTCGTTAATGCCCAGAATGCCGAACACCGTCTGCTGCATGTCACCGCTGTGAATACGCACGGAACCGCCGCCCACTTCGTAGCCGTTGATAACCATATCGTAGGCGTTCGCGACCGCCTCTTCCGGTGCCGCTTTCAGCTCTGCCGCCGTCATGTCTTTTGGCGAGGTGAACGGGTGGTGCATGGCCGTCAGACCACCTTCACCGTCGTCTTCAAACATCGGGAAGTCGATAACCCACAACGGCGCCCATTTGCTCTCGTCGGTCAGGTTCAGATCTTTGCCCAGTTTCAGACGCAGCGCACCCATGGCATCGGCAACAATTTTCTTGTTGTCAGCGCCGAAGAAGATCATGTCGCCATCCTGCGCGCCGGTGCGCTCAAGGATCGCTTCGACGATTTCCGCATTCAGGAACTTCGCTACCGGGCTGGTGATACCTTCCAGACCTTTCGCCCGCTCGGTAACTTTAATATAGGCCAGACCTTTCGCGCCGTAGATCTTGATGAAGTTGCCGTAGTCGTCAATCTGCTTACGGCTAAGCGCGGCACCGCCCGGAACACGCAGGGCTGCTACGCGGCCTTTCGGATCGTTAGCCGGGCCGGCAAACACTGCAAACTCAACGGATTTCACCAGGTCAGCAACGTCCACCAGCTCCATTGGGTTACGCAGGTCTGGTTTGTCGGAGCCGTAACGACGCTCGGCTTCGGCGAAGGTCATGATGGGGAAGTCGCCCAGCTCCACGCCCTTCACGTCATTCCACAGGCTGCGCACCAGCGCTTCCATCACTTCACGCACCTGCTCAGCGGTCATGAAGGAGGTTTCCACATCGATCTGGGTAAATTCTGGCTGACGGTCAGCGCGCAGGTCTTCGTCACGGAAACATTTAACGATCTGATAGTAGCGATCGAAGCCGGACATCATCAGCAGCTGTTTGAACAGCTGTGGAGACTGCGGCAGCGCGTAGAATTTGCCTTTATGAACGCGGGATGGCACCAGGTAATCGCGTGCGCCTTCCGGCGTGGCTTTGGTCAGCATCGGGGTTTCGATATCGAGGAAACCGTGGTCATCCATAAAGCGACGCACCAGGCTGGTGATTTTCGCACGGGTTTTCAGGCGCTGTGCCATTTCCGGGCGACGCAGATCCAGGTAGCGGTATTTCAGACGCGCTTCTTCAGTGTTGACGTGGTTGGAGTCCAGCGGCAGCGCTTCAGCACGGTTGATGATCGTCAGATCGGAGGCCAGCACCTCAATGGCACCGGTCGCCATATCTGCGTTGACGTTTTTCTCGTCACGCGCACGTACGGTGCCGGTGACCTGAATGCAGAACTCATTACGCAGCTCAGAAGCCAGCTTCAACGCGTCCGCGCGATCCGGATCGAAGAACACCTGAACGATACCTTCGCGGTCGCGCATATCGATAAAGATAAGGCTACCAAGATCACGACGACGGTTGACCCAACCACACAGGGTCACCTGCTGTCCGACGTGGGACTGACGCAGCTGCCCGCAATATTCTGTACGCATGAGATATCCCTTAATTAGCCGCAGGCTAAATGTCGCCTGGTATCAGGCTACTATGTCGCAGCTTTCTGTATGTCACAACTGGATGAAAAAAGGCGGCTATTATACTGGAAATTCCGCCGGACGATAAGAGCGAAGCACGGCCAGACGCACGTTTGCTGTGCTCTTATTGCGCATTCTCACAAAAATTAACAAAATTATCCGACCGATAACAGGCCATAACGTCGTAAGGTGTAACGGAAGCGATTCATTTAACTGGAGTTACCATGCTGACACTTGATGCCCGCAAAACCGCGCTGGTGGTGATTGATTTACAGGAAGGGATCCTTCCCTTTGCCGGTGGCCCGCACACCGCTGATGAAGTCGTCAGCCGTGCCGCCCGTCTGGCAGAAAAATGCCGCGCCAGTGGCGCACCGGTGATCATGGTGCGCGTGGGGTGGTCGGCCGATTTTGCCGAAGCGTTAAAACAGCCGGTTGACGCCCAGGCACCCGCGCACGCCCTGCCGGACAACTGGTGGACGTATCCGGTCTCGCTCGGCAAACGCGACAACGATATCGAAGTGACCAAACGCCAGTGGGGCGCCTTCTACGGCACCGACCTGGAGCTGCAGCTGCGCCGCCGCAGTATCGACACCATTATCCTGTGCGGGATCTCCACCAACATCGGCGTGGAATCCACCGCCCGTAATGCCTGGGAGTTGGGCTTTAACCTGGTGATTGTCGAAGACGCATGCAGCGCGGCTTCCGCAGAACAGCACCAGGGCAGCATGACCCACATTTTCCCGCGTATCGGTCGCGTGCGCAGCACGGATGAGATTTTAAGCGCGTTATGATGTACGTGGGCCTGCCCCAATGGTCGCACCCGAAGTGGGTGCGCCTTGGCATAACCAGCCTTGAAGAGTACGCCCGGCACTTTAACTGCGTGGAGGGCAACACCACGCTGTATGCCCTTCCCCGGGCAGAGATTGTCGAGCGCTGGCGCGAGCAGACCACGGATGATTTCCGCTTCTGCTTTAAATTTCCGGCCACCATCTCCCATACCGCCGCGTTGCGAAATTGCGGTGATTTAACCGAAGAGTTCTTTGGCCGGATGTCGCCGCTGGCAAATCGTATCGGTCAGTACTGGCTGCAGCTTCCCGCCACCTTTGGTCCGCGCGATCTGCCCGCGCTCTGGCAATTTCTTGATGGCCTGTCCCGGGACTTTACCTACGGCGTTGAAGTGAGACATCCTGAATTTTTTGCCAAAGGTGAGGTGGAGAAAGCACTCAACCGGGGTTTGCATGAGCGCTCAGTCAACCGCGTCATCCTTGACAGTCGTCCTGTTCACAGCGCCATTGCGCATAACGAAGCCATTATTGATGCCCAGCGCAAGAAGCCCAAAGTGCCGGTCCACGCCATCGTAACCGCGCAGAATCCGATGGTCCGGTTTATCGGCAGCGACAATATGCAGCAAAATCAGGAGATGTTCGCCGTCTGGCTGCAAACGTTAGCGAAATGGGAACACTCCACCACGCCGTATCTCTTCTTACATACGCCGGATATCGCCCAGGCCCCCGAACTGGTCGATACACTCTGGCAGGCCTTGCAAACCGCGGTTCCGTCGATAGGCAGCGCGCCGTCCATCCCACAACAATCTTCTCTTTTCTGAGATCACGCCATATCATAGAGACGCCATCTGCCAAAACACAGGGAGTTTGTATGGTCAGCGCGTTGTATGCGGTGCTAGGTGCATTACTGCTGATTAAATTTTCATTTGATGTTGTGCGACTCAGAATGCAGTACCGCGTCTCTTACGGCGACGGCGGGTTTTCCGAACTGCAAAGCGCTATCCGTATCCACGGCAACGCGGTCGAGTACATTCCGGTGGCACTCATTTTACTGCTGTTTATGGAGATGAATGGCGCCGAAACCTGGATGGTGCATATCTGCGGCCTGCTGCTGATTGCGGGTCGGTTAATGCATTATTACGGCTTTCACCACCGCTTATTCCGCTGGCGTCGTTCCGGCATGAGCGCGACATGGTGCTCGCTTTTGCTGATGGTGCTGGCTAACCTTTGGTATATGCCGTGGGAGTTGGTTTTCTCCTTCCGTTAGCGCACAATACGCCACTTTATTTTTCCCGGATTTTTACGTTATGTCAGATCGCGACACGCTTTTTTCCGCGCCTATCGCCAGCCTGGGCGACTGGACCTTTGATGAACGGGTAGCCGAAGTCTTCCCGGATATGATCCAGCGCTCTGTTCCCGGTTATTCCAATATTATCTCTATGATCGGCATGCTGGCTGAACGCTTCGTTCAACCCGGCACGCAGGTGTATGACCTGGGCTGCTCGCTCGGCGCGGCAACGCTGTCGGTACGTCGTAACGTTCATCACGAAGGCTGTAAGATTATCGCCGTCGACAACTCCCCGGCGATGGTTGAACGCTGCCGTCGCCATATTGATGCCTGGAAAGCGGCAACCCCGGTCGAGGTGGTTGAAGGCGATATTCGTGATATCGAAATCCACAACGCCTCGATGGTCGTACTGAATTTTACCCTGCAGTTTCTGGTGCCTGATGACCGCCAGCGGCTGCTGGACAAAATTTATCAGGGCCTTAACCCCGGTGGTGCGCTGGTGTTGTCCGAGAAATTCAGCTTTGAGGACGCGACCGTCGGCGAGTTGCTGTTCAACATGCACCACGATTTCAAACGTGCAAACGGCTACAGCGAACTGGAGATTAGCCAGAAACGCAGCATGCTGGAAAACGTGATGCTGACAGACTCCGTGGAAACCCATAAAGCCCGCCTGCGCCAGGCAGGCTTCGAGCACAGCGAACTGTGGTTCCAGTGCTTTAACTTTGGCTCCCTGGTGGCGCTGAAAGCTGAGGATGCCGCATGATTGAGTTTGGTAACTTCTATCAGCTGATTGCAAAAAATCATCTCTCACACTGGCTGGAGACCCTGCCTGCACAAATTGCCGCCTGGCAGCGCGATCAACAGCATGGGCTGTTAAAGCAGTGGTCAAATGCGGTGGAGTTTCTGCCGGAGCTGACACCTCATCGTCTGGATCTGTTGCACAGCGTCACAGCAGAAAGCGCAGAGCCGCTTCCCGCCGGGCAGATTAATCGCATCGAAACGTTGATGCGTAACCTGATGCCATGGCGCAAAGGTCCCTTTTCGCTCTACGGGGTGAATATTAATACCGAATGGCGCTCAGACTGGAAATGGGATCGCGTTCTGCCGCATCTCTCCGACCTGACCGGCCGTACCATTCTGGACGTCGGCTGCGGTAGCGGTTACCACATGTGGCGCATGATTGGCGCGGGTGCGCATTTAGCCGTGGGCATCGATCCGATGCAGCTGTTCCTGTGCCAGTTCGAAGCCGTGCGTAAGCTGCTGGGTAACGACCAGCGTGCGCACCTGCTGCCGCTGGGCATTGAGCAACTGCCAGCCCTGAAAGCGTTTGATACCGTCTTCTCCATGGGCGTGCTGTACCACCGCCGCTCCCCGCTGGAGCATCTGTGGCAGCTGAAAGATCAGCTGGTCAGCGGCGGCGAGCTGGTGCTGGAAACGCTGGTGGTGGAAGGCGATGAAAACACCGTGCTGGTGCCGGGTGACCGCTACGCGCAAATGCGTAACGTCTACTTCATCCCTTCCGCGCTGGCGCTGAAGAACTGGCTGGAGAAGTGTGGGTTTGTGGATGTGCGTATCGCCGACGTCTGCGTAACCTCCATCGAGGAGCAACGCCGTACAGACTGGATGGTGACCGAGTCGCTGGAGCAGTTCCTCGACCCAACCGACCACAGCAAAACCATCGAAGGCTATCCGGCACCGATGCGTGCGGTATTGATTGCCACCAAGCCGTGACCTTTTAGCCGGGTGGCGGCTGCGCCTTACCCGGCCTTCTCATCGCAGGTTTTCTCCAAAATATTTCAAGTTGCAGCAAGGCGGCAACGCAGCTGCGGCTTGAAATATGAAGGAGAAAAAAAGGCCCCTGTGTAATTGGCAGGGGCCTGGTACAAGCAAGCATCATATTGGGCGACATGATGCGCGGTAAAAATCGGTACGTTGCTACACGTGATGACGTTCAATCAGCGATTTCATTTCCGCAACCGACTCTCCCTCTACACCGTAGCGTGAGTACTCATCCGCTTCAGCATCCGTCGACATAGACAACCCTGTGTTGCGATAACGCATGGGCGACGGTATCCATTTCCCGGCAGAGCTATGAAGCTCTTCCACCCCGGCGTTTAAAAACAGTTCCAGATTGCTGGCACGAACTCCCGCGCCCGCCATTATTATTGGAACACCGGAATGTGCTTTTAGTTCCGTAATTAATTGCAGTCCTTTTTCAGCAGACGACTGCTGGCCCGATGTTAAAATGCGCGCTACGCCAAGTTCTGCAAGCGTATCAAACGCTTGCAACGGGTTTTTACACATATCAAAGGCCCGGTGAAAAGTCACTGCCATCCCCTTTGCGGCATCCATCACCTGGCGCATACGCGGTACATCGACGTTGCCTTCTTCATCAAGCAGCCCCGTCACCAGCCCCGGGAATCCCAGATCGCGAACAAGGGCGATATCTTCAAGCATGGCACTGAACTCGCCCGCCGTGTAACAAAAATCACCGCCACGAGGACGAATAATGGGGTGTACCGGAACGGTGACAGCCTGACGGGCAGACTTCAACACGCCGTACGAGGGCGTTAACCCCCCTTCTTTCGGTGCCGCGCACAGTTCAATGCGGTCAGCTCCCCGCTGTTGCGCCGTCACGGCACACTCCACGCTGTAACAACAAATCTCCAGCAGCGCCATCAACACCTCCTTAAATTCCGCTTAATGTACCATCATGACACGCTGTCCCCGGCCGGTCTTCGCGTGTTGTCACACCGCTTACCCTTCACTGGCAACGATCTGTTCAATCGTCCAGGGGTGAAACTTCACCGTCACCTGCCCGTCAGTCATCGCCAGCGTCGGGTTTGGTAAACGCTCGCGCTCGCCTTTCGGTGAACTCGTTTTCACAAAGATGCCCGGCTTGCTCAGCCCCTCATCAGACAGCAGCGCCAGCGCGCGGGCATTCAGCGTTTCGGGCTCGCCAGGCAGCACAATTTCGATATGCTCCCAGCCTTCATGCGGGTAACGCTTCTCTCCCGGCCACGGCAACTCAACGACGGTGAATTGCCAGTGCGCTACGCAGACCGGCTCATGCAGTTTAAACAGGCAGATAGGACGGCCGTTGATGATGTTCTCAGAGAGCAGTTCCCCGCACTGTTCAAACCCGCGACGCCAGCGCTCGGCGGTGGCGTTCTGATGACAGCGCAAGGAGATGTGATCGGCCTCAAGCGGCGCAATGTCCAGACCAAGACGGGTGGCAAGTTCTGTGAACGCCTGGGTGAAGCGTGGTAAATCTGCGGAAATATCATGCAGTTCGTCAATGGATTGCCAGTTCGCCATAAGTCAGTCTCTTATTGTGTCGCAAAGCCGCTAATTTACTCTGTTGCCCCCTTTTGACCAACCGTGGAATAACGGTTTTTGTGACTGCATGATTATGCACGCCTTCTTAGCCTGGATTCTGCGCGATCTTCGCCCCCCGCAATGCTGACGCCAGAAGGCATTTGCAGTATACTCCCGCCCTAAATTCTTTAACTGGCGCGGGCGGTGGTAAGCCCGCATCAAAAACGTAAGGTATCCAGGTGAATATTCAGGCTCTTCTCTCAGAAAAAGTCAGTCAGGCACTGATTGCCGCAGGCGCGCCTGCGGATTGCGAACCGCAGGTTCGTCAGTCAGCGAAAGTACAGTTTGGCGACTATCAGGCTAATGGCGTGATGGCAGTGGCTAAAAAACTGGGCATGCCACCGCGACAACTGGCTGAGCAGGTGCTGACTCATCTGGATCTCACCGGTATTGCCAGCAAAACCGAAATCGCTGGCCCAGGCTTTATCAACATCTTCCTTGATCCTGCCTTCCTGGCAAGCCACGTTGACGCCGCGCTGAAATCTGACCGTCTGGGTGTAACCCAACCAGAAGCGCAGACCGTGGTGATTGACTACTCCGCGCCAAACGTTGCAAAAGAGATGCACGTTGGCCACCTGCGTTCCACCATCATCGGTGACGCGGCAGTGCGCACCCTTGAGTTCCTCGGTCACAAGGTGATCCGGGCGAACCACGTGGGCGACTGGGGCACCCAGTTCGGTATGTTGATTGCTTACCTGGAAAAACAGCAGCAGGAAAACGCGGGTGAGATGGCGCTGGCGGACCTGGAAGGGTTCTACCGTGAAGCCAAAAAACATTACGACGAAGATGAAGCCTTCGCCGAGCGCGCGCGCAGCTATGTGGTAAAACTGCAGGGCGGCGATCAGTACTTCCTTGAGATGTGGCGCAAGCTGGTTGACATCACCATGTCCCAGAACCAAATCACCTACAACCGTCTGAACGTGACCCTGACCCGCGATGACGTAATGGGTGAAAGCCTCTATAACCCAATGCTGCCGGGCATTGTGGCTGACCTGAAGGCCAAACAGCTGGCGGTTGAGAGCGAAGGTGCAACGGTGGTATTCCTTGATGAGTACAAAAACAAGGAAGGCGAACCGATGGGCGTAATCATCCAGAAAAAGGATGGCGGCTACCTCTACACCACCACCGATATCGCCTGCGCGAAGTACCGTTACGAAACGCTGCATGCTGACCGCGTGCTGTACTACATCGACTCCCGTCAGCACCAGCACCTGATGCAGGCGTGGACTATCGTGCGTAAAGCCGGTTATGTTCCCGATTGCGTACCGCTGGAACACCACATGTTCGGCATGATGCTGGGTAAAGACGGCAAGCCGTTCAAAACCCGTGCGGGCGGTACGGTGAAGCTGTCCGACCTGCTGGATGAAGCGCTGGAACGCGCCCGTCGCCTGGTGGCGGAGAAGAACCCGGATATGCCAGCCGATGAGCTGGAAAAACTGGCGAACGCGGTAGGTATCGGTGCGGTGAAATACGCGGATCTCTCCAAGAACCGTACCACCGACTATATCTTCGACTGGGACAACATGCTGGCGTTTGAAGGTAACACCGCGCCGTACATGCAGTATGCCTACACCCGCGTGCTCTCCGTGTTCCGTAAAGCGAATATCGATGAAAGCGTGCTGGCGAATGCAACAGTGACCATTACCGAAGATCGCGAAGCCCAGCTGGCAGCGCGTCTGCTGCAGTTTGAAGAGACACTGTCTGTGGTCGCGCGCGACGGTACCCCGCACGTGATGTGTGCTTACCTCTACGATCTGGCCGGTCTGTTCTCCGGCTTCTACGAGCACTGCCCTATTCTGTCGGCGGAAAATGAATCGGTCCGCAACAGCCGCCTGAAGCTGGCACAGCTGACGGCGAAGACCCTGAAGCTGGGTCTGGATACCCTGGGTATCGAAACCGTAGAACGTATGTAATACAAAAAACCCGGCCAACATCGCCGGGTTTTTTTATGATCAGAAGTACTTCCGCAAATACTCCGTCAAGCAGAGGATCGCCATTGCCTGACCGTACGGCATCGACGTCAGCGGGATCTGACGGTAAAACGCCAGATCGCTTCCCATCCCGGTTCCGAACGACGTTTGTAGCAGCTCCCCTTCCGGCGAGATATTTTTCACTATTCCTCGAATGGCTTTCTCCGCGACATCAGCATACTCCACCGCCACATAGCGCTTACGCACGGCTTTGAGAATACCGTAGGCAAAGCCTGCCGTGGCCGACGCCTCCAGGTAGGAGTCCGGATCGTCGAGCAGCGTATGCCACAGACCACTGTCGTCCTGACATGTCGCCAGCGCAGCGATCTGCGCATTGAGCACCTGCGTCAGATAGCGGCGCACGGCGTTGTTTTCCGGCAGCTCGACCAGTTCGAGGAAGTCCGGGATCACGATGGTGAGCCAGCTGTTGCCACGCGCCCAGCGGGCATGGGCAAAGTTATGGTTGCCGTCATAGTTCCAGCCGTGGAACCACAGCCCGGTCTCCCGGTCCATCAGGTTCTGCACGTGCAGCAGGAACTGGTACACTGCCTCCTCAACGTATTCCGGTTTGTTCAGCAGCTTGCCAATTTTGGCCAGCGGCAGCACCGTCATCATCAGCGTATCATCCCACATCTGCTGCGCGTTCTCTTCCGCCAGGGTAATGTGCTGCATGCCGCCGTGTTCGGTACGGGGCATCTCGTGCATCGCCCATTCCGCCCAGCTCTCCAGCCACGGCAGCCAGGCCGGGTTTTTGGTCTCTTCATAGCGGTACGCCAGCGTCAGGAACGGCGACATGGTATTGACGTTTTTGGTGGTTGCCCCTTCCGCAAAACGGTCGGCAAACCAGGCGTCAATAATATCACGCATCCCTTCATCGCCGGTCTGGCAGTAGTACTGCCAGATACCGTACAGACCGACGCCATGCGTCCACTCCCACCCTGACCAGCCTTTGGTATCTATGACGCGCCCGTCGTCCAGCCGCAGCAAAAATTCACCCGTTTTGTCGTGGATATTGACCAGGTTATGCGTCACCTTCTGAATCAGCGATTTCAGCTCGTCCCTGGCGATAAAACGCTCTGGCTGACGCAGTAAGGGGCTATGTTTGACAGGCCAAACTTTCATCATCTTAACCTCTGTTGTATGTCGAATTCAGTACCGCACGTCCCTTCAGCGAAGGCGCCACCGGCTTATGGCGATTGAGATAACCAATGTTGTTATTGCCCCACAGGGATTCGAACGGCATACCGGCCAGCATTTCCACGGTGGCGCGGGCGTGCGGGGTGGCCGCTTCAGGCATCGCATGGCCGGACGCGCGCATTTTCGCGGTCTCTTCGCGCAGCGTGCTGTGGGTTTGCAGATTGAGCCTGAAACGCAGGGAGACCAGGAAGCCGCAGAACAGCACCAGAAGGGTTCCCACGCTTAAAATCAGCAGAATGGTGTGGCTTACCTCGGCAGGCTGGGTTTTCTGACCGCTGACAAACCCGGACATCTGCATCACGATCCCGACCAGCATTACCGCACCGGCCTGAGACGCTTTTCGGGTCAGTGTCATGATGCCGGCAAAGATGCCCTCGCGACGCTGGCCGGTGATCACTTCGTCCACGTCAGCAATGTAGGTATAGGTGTTCCACGGCACATAGTTGATACCGCCGCGACCGAGACCGGCAACCGCTGAGATAAGCAACAGCAGCGCGTAAACGTCGCTCAGTCCGGCGTAATACAGCACGGCGTAAGAGAGAGAGGCCAGGCCAAACAGCACCACCACCATGCGGTAAGACGGGGCAGGTCCAAAGCGAATGCACAGCGGGATCATCCCAATCACGGCGAGGAACTGGAAGATGGCCATCGTGCCCAGCAGGTTTGACGCCATTGAGGCCTCCTGCATCAACACAAACACCACGTAATAGGTAAACACGGCGTTGAAGACATCCTGGGCGATATATCCCCCAAGGTACATGCCCAGGTGCTGACGGAAAATCTTGATGCGCAGCGTCGAGCTTAACTCCACAAACAGGCGGTTCAGGCTCTGGCCGAGGGTCAGTTTTTTCTTCTCTTCTTCCGCGCGCAGGGCCGCTTCGGACCACTCCTCGCGCGGGCGCTCCCAGGTGAAGAACCAGACAAAGGTCAGCATCAGCGCGCACAGCACCGAGAAGACCAGGCTTGCGTAGAAGAAAGAAATCGCGTTGTCTTTCCCAAAGTGGGTCAGCAGGATCCCCGGCAGGAACGAAGCCAGGATCGCGGACATCTGCGCCATCGAAATACGCGCACCGGAGAATTTGGTTTTCTGTTTAAAGTCATCGGTCATTTCCGGTACCAGCGTTTCATACGGCACCAGAATCATGGTATAGACGATATCGAAGACCAGATAGGTCAGCAGGTAGTACCAGAAACTCATCTCCCCAACCCACATCAGGGAGTAGCTGAAGACGCAGGGAATACCGAGCAGAATAAAGAACTTGCGGCGGCCAAAGCGTTTGCCCAGCCAGGTCGTGCCAAAGTTATCGGTCAAAAAGCCCATTAACGGGCTGACCACCGCATCCAGCACCCTTGCCGCCGCAAAAATAAAGGTTGCTTCAATCGGGGTGAGTCCACAGAAGGTTGTATAAAAATACAAAAGCCAGGCCGCCGTCAGCGCGGTGGTTCCCGCGCCGAGGAAATCCCCTGCCCCGTATGCAAGATAGTTTGCGAGTCCAATTTTTCGTGTTTTCATTGCCGTCAACCCTAATCAGTTTTAGGAGCCCCCTGTAAGCAAACCTCATCCGGGAGTTTTTACACGGCTACAGTAGAATTAACGCCCTGTGGAAACCTTTCTGTTTCTGCCATCACACCGCAGGGGTTGGCAAAAACGCAAAGAGTGTCATTACGCGCGTCACTGATTTATAAAACAGTGTTTCTTTTACTTCAAAAGGCGAGGTCATTTTTGCGAGCCCGCTATCATTATCCTTGATAACGGGCGTTGAGGCGGGCAACTAGCGGTAGTTAACGATAACGGAATTACTCTGCACCTTGAGCGCCGGGATCAAGCGTCCGCCGCCTGGCACCTCCCAGATAAAGCGTAAAGGCTCTACAGCAGGTACGCCGTTGAACGCCTGGGTAGTGCCATTCTCTCCGTCGATTTCCGTGCAGCGGCTCTGGGAGCACAGACGCACCTGCAGCCCGGCGGGCGTCGGGCCAATCAGCGTGTAGTTCCACACCACCAGGCTCATCTGACCGGACACCGGTTCAGAGGGTGCCAGCGGGCGCGACGACATCGCCACGCCACGGTTGCTGAGGGTCACGCCAATGCTGCTGGCCTGCCAGGTACCTTCACCGGCGGCCTGCGCCACCAGCGGGAAGAGTAAGAGCATTAACCACTTACGCATTATTTACCTCCAATCGTCGCCGTCATACGAATATGGCGATTATCAGACAGCTCCAGATTCGACAGCACAACCAGCTGGTTCAGGCTACGACGCAGGAAGCGTGACAGCAGCGGACGTAGCGCATGGTTAACCAGCAGCACCGGTGGCGCCCCCAGCATCTCCTGGCGCGCCAGCGCCTCCTGAGTTTGCGCCAGCAGACGGTCCGCAAGACCTGGCTCCAGCCCGCCACCGCCCTGCAGGGCCTGCAGCAGCAGGCGTTCCAGCGGTGTATCAAGGCCAATCACCTGCACTTCACCGGTGCCCGGGAACCACTGCTGCGTGATTGCGCGGCCCAGCGCCACACGCACCACCGCCGTCAGCTCGTGCGGATCGCTTTGCAGCGGCGCATGCTCGGCGAGGGTTTCCAGAATGGTGCGCATATCGCGGATCGGCACTTTTTCATCAAGCAGGTTTTGCAGCACCTTATGCAGCGTGGTCAACGTCAGCACACCCGGCACCAGATCTTCCGTCAGCTTCGGCATCTCCTGGCTCACGCGGTCAAGCAACTGCTGAGCTTCCTGGCGGCCAAACAGCTCTGCTGAGAACTGCCCAATCAGGTGGTTAAGATGGGTGGCCACCACGGTACTGGCTTCCACCACGGTATACCCCTGAATTTGCGCCTGCTCTTTCAGCGCGCTTTCAATCCAGATAGCGGCCAGACCAAACGCGGGATCGATAGTCTGTTCACCCGGCAGCGTACCGGCGGCTGTGCCCGGGTTAATCGCCAGCCAGCGGCCTGGATACGCATCACCGCTGCCAATCTCTACCCCTTTCATCAGAATACGGTAGCGTGCTGGCGGAAGATCCATGTTGTCGCGGATATGCACAACCGGCGGCAGGAAGCCCATATCCTGAGCGAATTTTTTACGGATACTGCGAATGCGGCCAAGCAGCTCGCCATCCTGCTGGAAATCGACCATCGGGATCAGACGGTAACCCACCTCCATCCCCAGCGAATCTTCCAGCTGAACGTCGTTCCACGTGGCTTCCACGGCCTGCGTGTTCTCCGGCATTTTAACCGGCACAGGTTCTGCCGCCGGTTTCATTTCGCGGCCACGCATCCACCAGGCCAGGCCCAGCAGCGCCGCCGTGAACAGCAGGAACACCAGGTTCGGCATGCCCGGCACCAGGCCGAGCAGACCCAGCACCGCAGCCGCCAGCAGCATGACGCGCGGGTTGCTGAACAGCTGCCCGACCATCTGCTCACCAACGTCCTGATCGGTACTGACGCGGGTGACGATCACGCCCGCGGCGGTCGAAATCACCAGCGCCGGGATCTGGGCCACCAGACCGTCACCGATGGTCAGCAGCGTATAGCTTTCCGCCGCGTGTCCCATGTCCATGCCATGCTGCAGAACACCCACCAGCAGGCCGCCCACCACGTTAATCACCATGATGAGAATGCCCGCGATGGCATCACCACGCACAAACTTACTCGCACCGTCCATCGAGCCGTAGAAGTCCGCTTCCTGGGTCACTTCCGCACGGCGTTTTTTCGCTTCATCTTCCGCGATGAGTCCGGCGTTGAGGTCGGCGTCGATCGCCATCTGCTTACCCGGCATCCCGTCCAGCACAAAGCGCGCACCCACTTCCGCGATACGCCCCGCACCTTTAGTGATAACCATAAAGTTGATGATAACGAGGATGACGAACACCACGATGCCGATGGCAAAGTTACCGCCCACGAGGAAGTGGCCGAACGCTTCGACCACTTTACCGGCCGCTGCCGCACCGGTATGCCCTTCCATCAGGATGATACGCGTGGACGCCACGTTCAACGCCAGTCGCAGCAAGGTGGTAAACAGCAGGATGGTCGGGAACGCCGCGAACTCAAGGGTACGCTGGGTGAACATCGCCACCAGCAGCACCATAATGGACAACGCAATGTTGAAAGTGAAAAGCAGATCGAGGATGAATGCCGGCAGCGGCAATACCATCATCGACAGGATTAGCAGGATGAGGATCGGCCCGGCAAGGATCTGCCATTGGGTCGATTTCAGGTTGCCGGGCAGGCGCAACATTGCCACCAGATTAGCCATCAGTGTCCTTCTCGTTCATAAAATCCAGCGCAGCAGGCACCGGAAGGTTCTCAGGTTTCACAGGTCGTTGACCGCCGGCCAGACGCCAGCGTTTCAACTGCCATACCCAGGCCAGTACTTCCGCCACGGCGGCGTAGAGTTGTCCTGGGATCTGTTGTCCAATTTCAGCGTGGCGGTACAACGCTCGCGCCAGCGGCGGTGCTTCCAGTATTGGCACCCGGTTTTCCGTGCCAATCTCGCGGATGCGCAGGGCGATTAAGCCCGCCCCCTTCGCCACCACTTTCGGCGCGCTCATTTTGTTCTCGTCATACTGCAGCGCAACGGAATAGTGGGTCGGGTTGGTGACGATAACGTCGGCTTTCGGCACATCTTCCATCATCCGTCGACGGGCGGCGGCGCGCTGCATCTGGCGGATACGCCCTTTCACGTGCGGGTCACCCTCCATCTGCTTATATTCGTCGCGGATATCCTGGCGCGACATGCGCAGTTTTTTGAAGTGGCTATACAGCTGGAAGATAACGTCGAATCCCACCATCGGGATGATGCTGAGGACCACCAGCAGCGCACAGAGTCCAACCAGATTCAGCGCATTGCTCATCGCGGTAAGAGGAGATTCGCTGATAAGCCGCATCATTTCCGGCCAGTTATGCCAGAGGTAAAATCCCGCAGCACTGCCCATCAGCGCCGCTTTGAGAATGGCTTTAAGCAGTTCAGCCCCGGTCTGGGCGGAGAACATTTTCGCGATGCCCGACAGCGGGTTCAGTTTGGAAAATTTCGGTTGCAGCGATTTGGTGCTGAAGACCAGGCCGCCGAGCATCACCGGCGAGATCAGCGCAACCAGCACAACCCCGGTAATGAGGGGCAGCAGCGCGACCATGGCCCCTTTAATAAGCTGAATAATCTGGCTGAGGATAAGGTTTGGGTCGTTGACCATACTGTGGTCGAAACGTAAGCCGGCAGAGAGCATCCCCGCCAGTTTTCGGGCGAGCGACTCCCCACCCCACCAGATGATGCACACACCCACAATAAGGATCAGCAGGGATGTCAGCTCTCGGGATCGGGGGATCTGCCCTTCCTCACGCGCTTTTTCAAGTCGGTGGGGTGTGGGGGCTTCTGTTTTGTCGTCGTTCTCTTCTGCCACAGTGCATGCCCGGCCTGTTAAGTCACGGGTATCATGCCAGCGCAGCGGAAATCCAATGGCGGGAAAAGCCCGTTTATTCGGGCTCTTTTCGTTGATTCTGCGTTAACCGCCTCAGGTGCATGAGCCCCTGAGGCGGAAAGGCGTATCAGAAGCCGAGGCTGTCCAGCAGGTCGTCTACCTGATCCTGGCTTGCCACCACGCCCGCTTTGGTGGCGTCGAGCTGTGGGCCATTGAGCAGGCTTTCGTTCTCGCGTTTCGGACGTGCAGCCGGTTCCGGGATGTTCTCGAGCAGCACCATCAGCAGCTGACGTTCAATCTCCTGAATGACATCCATCATGCGCTTGATAACCTGACCGGTCAGGTCCTGGAAATCCTGCGCCATCATGATGTCCAGCAGCTGAGCGTTGGTAAAACTGGTGTGGCCCGGTACATCGCCCAGGAACTGACGGGTATCCGTCACCAGCTCGCGGGCATCCGCCAGCTCGATAGGGTTCTCAAACCACTCATCCCAGCGTTTGGTGAGCGCCTTCGCGCCCTTTTCCATCGCATCCTGGTGCGGTTGTGACGCTTCAACGCTGTTCAGCGCACGTTCAGCCGCTTGCGCGGTCATCTGCACAACATAGTCCAGACGGTCACGCGCGTCAGGAATTGCTTCCGCCGCTTCTGCGATAGCCTGGTCCAGCCCCAGTTCACGCAGGCTGTCACGCAGCATGCGTGTCAGGCTGCCGATGCGGGCAATGATATCGCTGGGCGAATGTTCTTCAACGGGTTTCATAGCAGGTTGCATCATAACCAACACCTCACATGCCGAGTTTCTCGAAGATCTTACCGAGCTTCTCTTCCAGGGTCGCCGCGGTGAAAGGTTTCACCACATAGCCGCTTGCGCCCGCCTGTGCCGCGGCAATGATGTTCTCTTTTTTCGCTTCTGCGGTCACCATCAGCACCGGCATTGAAGCCATGCCCGCGTCCGCGCGGATGGTTTTCAGCAGTTCCAGACCATCCATGTTCGGCATGTTCCAGTCAGAGATAACAAAACCAAACCCGCCCGCCTGCAGTTTGTTCAGCGCATCCACGCCGTCTTCTGCTTCTTCAACGTTGTTGAAGCCCAACTCTTTCAGCAGGTTGCGCACGATGCGACGCATGGTGGAAAAGTCATCCACAACCAAAAACTTAAGCTCTTTATCCGCCATAAAATAATACTCCTGAGTCAAATACGTATTGCCTGTCCGGCACTGATTTTCGCCAGCATCTGCTGGCTTACCTGGCTAAGATCGACCACTTCGCTCACGCCACCCATATTGATGGCCTCGCGCGGCATGCCGAACACCACACAACTTGCTTCATTCTGCGCAATCGTCCAGGCGCCAGCCTGGTGCATTGCAAGCATTCCGGCGGCGCCATCGTTGCCCATCCCCGTCAGGATCACCCCAACGGCGTTGCGCCCCGCATGTTTCGCCACCGAATGAAACAGCACATCCACCGACGGACGGTGCCGGTTAACCGGCGGCCCGTCATGAATTTTGATTTGATAGTTAGCGCCGCTGCGCGCCAGCTCCATATGCTTATCGCCCGGTGCGATATAGGCATGCCCCGGGAGTACACGCTCGCCATCTTCCGCCTCTTTCACGCTGATCTGACACAGCTTGTTCAGACGCTCCGCGAACGAGCGGGTAAAACCTGGCGGCATATGCTGAGTGATCAGAATACCCGGACTGGAAAGCGGCAATGGCTGGAGTACATGGCGAATTGCCTCTGTTCCTCCGGTTGATGCGCCAATCACCAGCAGTTTTTCCGAGCTGAGTAACGGCCCCGCCTTCAACGTTGCCGGGACAGCCGTTGGCGTGTGAGCGGCGAGTTTGGCGCGCGACGCGGTGCGGATCTTCTCGGCGATCATTTCGCTGTAGGCCAGCATGCCTTCACGAATGCCAAGCTGGGGTTTGGTGACGAAATCCACCGCCCCCAGCTCCAGCGCACGCAGGGTGATTTCCGAACCTTTCCCGGTCAGGGATGAAACCATCACCACCGGCATCGGACGCAAACGCATCAACTTCTCAAGGAAATCTATGCCATCCATGCGCGGCATCTCGACATCCAGCGTCAGCACGTCGGGGTTATATTTTTTAATTAAATCCCGCGCTACCAGCGGATCCGGCGCGGTAGCGACCATCTCCATGTCGCTGTGGCTATTGATGATTTCAGTCATGATCTGGCGCATCAGCGCCGAATCATCGACAGACAATACCCTGATTTTACTCATGCTTTTTCCTTACTCAGCGCATATACCGTTTGCCCACGCAGGCTAAACTCACGCACGAGGTTGCTGAAGTTTTCCGAGTGCCCGGCAAACAGTAAACCGTCAGGCTTGAGCAACGGAACAAACCGACGCAGAATGTCCTGTTGCGTCGTTTTATCAAAATAGATCATGACGTTACGGCAAAAAATGGCGTCGAACGGCCCCGGCACGTTGTACTGCTTATCCAGCAGGTTAACCGGCGCGAATTCAACACAGTTCGCCAGCTCCTGACGCACGCGCACCAGCCCTTCATGCGGGCCGGTACCGCGCATGAAGTAACGCTGTAACTGCTGAGGCGACAGCGTCTTCAGTTCATCCTGGCGATACACGCCGTTACGCGCCTTCTCCAGCACTTCGGTATCAATATCGCTGGCGTACACTTTCCAGCGTCCCGGCGCCATTCCCAGGGTATCGGCAAGGGTGATCGCCAGCGAGTACGGCTCTTCACCGGTCGAGGCCGCCGCACTCCAGACGCGATACTCCCCACTGCGGCGACGGGCGTGCTCTGCCAGCACCGGGAAGTGATGAGCTTCACGGAAAAAGGCCGTCAGGTTGGTGGTTAACGAGTTGATAAAAGCCTGCCACTCGGCGCTGTTCTGGTTCGCTTCGAGCATGCTCAGGTAGCGACCAAAATCATCCAGCCCCAGCGTACGCAAGCGCCGTACCAGACGGTTGTAGACCATGTCTCGCTTATGGTCAGCAAGCACGATCCCTGCACGCTGGTAAATTAACTGACATATCCGACGAAAATGCGCGTCGGACAGCGCGAGGCGCTGTGTCATCTGCAACAATAATGACGTTTGCCCTGGGGGCATTGGTGATGTCATAGCGCCTTCTTAATTACATTCAGGATACAACTGGCACGGCCTGCGACCGCCCGACTTCTGTTACTGCTTCAACATGCTCTTTGACATTAAATACCGCGACCAGCCCGGTCAGATGATCGGCCTGACTGGCCAGCTGATCGGTTGCCGCTGCCGCTTCCTCCACTAACGAGGCGTTCTGCTGCGTAACCTGATCCATCTGGCTTACCGCCTGGGCCACCTGCTCAATCCCGCGACGCTGCTCATCAGACGCCGAGGCAATTTCCCCCATGATGTCGTTCACCCGCGTCACGGAGGTGACAATCTCGTGCATGGTTTTCGCCGCCGTATCCACCAGGGCGGAGCCTTGCTGAACGCGGGAGACGGACTCTTCAATCAACCCCTTGATCTCTTTCGCCGCGTTGGCGCTGCGGCTCGCCAGGTTACGGACTTCACCCGCCACCACCGCAAACCCACGCCCCTGCTCACCGGCACGCGCCGCTTCCACAGCCGCGTTCAGCGCCAGAATGTTGGTCTGGAAGGCGATACCGTCAATCACGCTGATGATGTCGCCAATTTTCTGCGAACTGGCGGCAATGTCCTGCATGGTGCTGGCCACATGAGACGCCTGGTCGCCCCCCTTCTTCGCCGTCATTGCCGCCTGTTTCGACAGGTCAGACGCCTGACGGGCGTTATCAGCGTTCTGGCTTACCGTCGCGGTCAGCTGTTCCATGCTGGCCGCCGTCTGTGCCAGCGAAGCCGCCTGCTGCTCAGTGCGGGAAGAGAGATCGTTATTGCCTGCCGCAATCTCTGAGATCCCGGTGTGCATGGCATAGCTGCCCTGACGCACATCGGAGACCGTTTCCCGCAGCGATCCCTGCATGGCCTTCAGGCTGGCAAAGATCGCCGAAATTTCGTTTTTGCCAAACACCGCCACCGGACGCGCCAGATCCCCCTTCGCAATGCTGTCGAAGTGGCTGCTGATAATGGCCAGCGGCTGAACAATCATCCTGCGCGACCAGAGCAGCGCGGCACCGGTCAGCAGCGCCGCCAGAATCACCACCACAGTAAAAATCACCCCGGACATGTGGTAGCTCGTACGGCTGCTCTCCCCTGCGCGCTGCACAAACTGGTTAATGTCCTGCTGCCAGGCGTTAAAGCTGTCATCAAACGCCGCCTGTGAGGCCTGCACCGGCGCGGTCATAAAGTCCGAGAGCTGGTTGTTCTCAAGCCAGGTCGCCTGGTGATCCAGATCGCTGTGCCACTGTTCAAAGTTCTTTTTCATGGCAGCTTTCAGCGCTTTCCCTTTTTCGCTGACATCGTCATGTGCAATGAACGTTTTGAACTGCGCGTCGGCCTGCTTAAGGCTGTTGCGCGCCGTCGCCATCAGCGCCTTGATATCATCCGGCGGATAACTCAGCGCGGTTAAGGTTCCTGCCTTGTTCAGCGCAGTGCTTGCCTGCAACAGCACGGCACGCGTTTGTGCCAGTGCGGAGCGCTGCTGATTACTCGCCTCAACTTCCTGCAAATTCTGATAACCATCGCGAAACGCCCAAAAAGACAACCCGTTACTGCCAACCTGCAACACACCGCATAGGATCAGAATCAAAAACAGTGTGGTCGAGATACGAATACGATTTAACATCCACGCTCCCATCAAGCGGCAAGCAGCCGCGGTTTAAATGTCAGTCAAAATGTTTCCCAGTTTTCATCTTGTCCGGTCGTCGCAGTGCGGGTACGCGTGGCCGCCGACTCAGCGGCTGGCGCACGATACGTGGCTTGCGGGGTGACCGTATTTCCAGCGAGTGAAGCGAGACGAAACGCCGAGACGGCCATCTTCAGACGGCTCGCCTGGTCTTCCAGCGCAGCGGCCGCCGCAGCGGACTCCTGCACCAGGGCGGCGTTTTGTTGTGTCACGCGATCCATTTCCGATACCGCCAGGGCAACCTGGTCAATACCACGACTCTGCTCATCAGAGGCAGAGGCGATTTCACCCATGATGTCCGTTACGCGGGTAACGGCATTCACGATGTCATTCATGGTCTCCCCTGCGCTTTCCACCAGCACGGAGCCGGTATCCACACGGGAAACGGAGTCTTCAATCAGGGCCTTAATCTCTTTCGCCGCGTTAGCGCTGCGGCTGGCGAGGTTACGCACTTCGCCGGCCACCACCGCAAACCCACGCCCCTGCTCACCCGCACGCGCGGCCTCAACGGCGGCGTTCAGCGCCAGGATGTTGGTCTGGAAGGCAATGCCGTCGATCACGCTGATGATGTCAGCGATTTTCTTCGAGCTGTCGGCAATTTCATGCATGGTTTTCACCACCCCATCCACCACCCGACCGCCGCGCTGCGCCGTCTCGGACGCGCTCTCTGCCAGCTGAGAAGCCTGACGCGCGTTATCCGCGTTCTGCTTCACGGTGGCGGTGAGTTGTTCCATGCTGGCCGCGGTCTCTTCCAGCGCGGAGGCCTGTTGTTCGGTACGGGAAGAGAGATCGTTATTGCCCATCGCAATTTCGCTGGTGCCGGTGTAGATGGCATCCGTGCCGCTACGCACGTTGGCAACGGTATCGATAAGCGAACGCTGCATGTGGTCTACGCTGTTGGCCAGTTCGGTGATTTCGTTACGCCCGGAGACGGTGAGCGTTTTGGTCAGATCGCCGCCGGCAATCTCGCGGATGTGGGCAATGACGCGGCCCAGTGGGTTCAGCAGGCTATGGCGAATGCCGTACCAAACCGCGATCAGCACGATCACCAGCGCCAGTGCCATCACCGCCATCTGCCATTTGGCAAAGCGGTAGTCATTCTGGCTTTCCGTAAAGGCCGAGTGGTAGAGATCTGCGCTGGCTTTGGCGTATTCACCCAGCGCCGCGCCGAGCCCGTTTTGCATCCCCTGGGTCGGCTGGGCGAAATAGGCGTCCATGTTGCCGCTTTCCAGGAACTGGATAAGCTCCGTCAGACCGGCATAGTAGGCGTTGTATTTTTCATCGATATTCTGGCTCACCTGCTCCATGGCAGGCTGCGGGGTGATCTTCTTGAAGGTATCGTAATGCTTTGCGGCATCCGCAAGGGTTGCGCGGGCATTTTTCAGCAGATCGGTTTTCGCACTGCTCTGCTGATTGTTGGGATCCATCATCATGCGCGCGGAGGAGCGGCTCAGGTTGATACGCGTTTGCAGCATCAGATCCCACGTTGAGGTGAGTTCACTCTGCTGCAGGCGCAGGTCGTTTGAGGCGGCGAAACTGTCCTGATTCTGCTTTAACGACGAGAAAAAAAGCCCACCGGAGATAAGCTGAAGTAGTGCGAAAATGACCAGCACCATCATGAGCATTGTGACAACGCGGATACGGTTCAACATACAACACCTTCTCATAGATTTATTAACGGTGTTATCGGCACAGGCCACAGGAACTTTACATTTGCGAAAGGGAAAAGCGCGGGCCTTAAAACGCCACGTCTACGATCAGCGTGTCGGTGTAGGTTCCGGCGGGGGGTGTGGCTTGTGTGGTCAGGACTTTGGCGGTGTAATTGTAGGTACGCAGTAAACCGTCGGTACTGATCTGCGACGACGTCGCGCTGGTCCAGCGCTCGGTGCCGCTGCTGCCCCAGCGGTTGGTGGTGGCTTCTTTATAGATGTCGTAACTCATGTAATTACTGCCGCTCACCATGCGACGAACGTTGTTCAGCGCGTTGGCACCATTGTTAATCCCTATGGTATAGGTACTGCCTTTGGTGCAGGTGACGGCAATCGCCTGCGAGACGGTGGGAAAACTTTGTACCAGCGGCGCGCTGTTGAAATTCACGTCCGGCGTGGTCATGGTGCTGCAATCGTTAGTGACGGTCATGTTGAGAAGGATCGTGGTGGTGGCCGTGCCGGTTTGCGGCGTCAGGCAAAGTCCGGCAGCGCCAACGGCACAAACGTTGTAATTAATGCTGAATGTCAGCAGCACCTGATACGGCCCGGCCGAGACGTTCTGCCCCGGCACCGTGCGGAAATAGAGCGGAATGTTGTAGCGCTTCGACCCCAGCAGCCCGAGCAGCGTGTTCCCGCTCCAGGTATAGGCATTACCGATCTGCACTTCGCTGCTACCGCCACAGCCGGAGGCCGCGCACAGGCGCGTGGGTATGACATCGGTAATAGCCGCATTGTCCGTGCGCTTCAGGGTGGCGCGGCTGTTGGCGAAGATCGATGCCGAGGTGTAAGTCAGCGTCACCGAGTCGTTGGTAAGCAGGTTGAGGACCGTATCGCAGGCAACCACCAGCGTGCCGGTGGTTTCCACTTCCCCGGTTCCGCTCAGCGCGAACGAGGTCACGCTGCCAAACGACGCATTCACCGTACTGACGGTGCAGGCCGCGCCGCTGGCACCGGAGAAGAGCAGCAGAATCACCAGCAGAAAACGCGTCACCGTACCTCCCGACATACCAGCGGCCCGTAGGTTTGCAGCCTGTGTTCCGGGTTCGCGCCAACGGTCAGCGTCGCCTGGCACCGTTTCCCCGTCGGGGTGATCACCTCCAGCGAATTGACGTCGCTGAGATTTTCCAGCCACGCAATCCCGTCATATCCCACCACCGCGTTGCTGCGCGAGGCGCGTCTGACCTGGCTGCCCACCGGAATAGCCTGCCCCTGCGCATCCTGCAGTATGACGCTGGCCACCCGCTCCTGCTCCATCGGGAAGTCCACCAGATAGCCACTGTGGCGGCGCATCGCGATCCGGCGCTCGGTCTCTTTCAGACGCGTATCGGCAGGCAGATTCAGGGTGTCAATGCGGTAACTGGCCGGGTAATAGGCTGATACACCGCTCACCAGCAGGTAGCCGTTGCGATTCGTTTTACCGACCGGCTGGTTCTCGTAGCTGACGGGCACATCCGGGTGACCATCGGTGCTGATCACCACAAAGGCGTCGTTGATTTTATTCGCCGCGAACAGTTCCCCGTCCATCAGCACAATGGAGCCCAGCGCCTCGCTCCACCAGGTCATCATGTCCTTTTCCCCGTAGGCCCCACCCTGCAGTTCGATATTGTTATTACGCCAGCCCAACGTTCCCTGCTGATAATTATTCGCCCGTGACTGATGTGCCCATGCCATGTTCCAGCTAAAACCGCCATCGGAAGGCATGGAGTGGTTGTAGTTGATACGCTGCGTGCTGCCTGCCTCCGGCGTGTTTTCGAAGGTGACGGCGGCGCTGTCCCGTTCCCCAAAGGGGACCTGTAACGAGAGTGCAACCGTCCAGTCCCCCCGCTGCTGATCACGGCTTGCGGCAAGATAGAGACTGCTCGCGCCCCACAGGTTGCGGCTCCAGGAGAGGTTAAGCAGTTCCGTTTTCTGGCTGTCAAAACTCTCCACGCCGATCCAGGCGGCCCCAATGTTGCCGTACTGCCCAAGATTAAAGGTCAGGGAATATTGATCGGTATTGCGGCTGAAGCTGGCGATTGGCCTGTCGTTTTCGTCATACACCGTCGGCTGGTCATAGAGGGCCAGGTTGCCAAAGCCGCGATCGCGTCGTGTATGTTGGGTCGCCAGGCTAAATTCGCTGGTGCTGTACTGATAGCCCCAGGCGATCTGCCCGCCCTCATCACCGCGCATGCGGCTTTGGGTATACGCGGTATTCACAACGCCAAAGCGTCCCAGCTTCACCACCGTCCCCGCCCCGCCCAGCGCCAGCGTCTCTGCACCCTCTGCGTGTCCCTCCAGGGTCAGCCAGTCCGTTACCCCGTAGCGATACGAACCACTGCCCGCCGCCGGACCGTAGTCGAAGTTATCAATCCCGTAATTACGCCGCAGGCTACCCAGCGTGACCGCCCCATCGCTCAGCCCTTGTTTGAGGAGTTCGCTGGTGACATAAAAGGGCAGCGTGGTGCTCACCTGACGTCCCAGCGCATCGGTGGTGATCAGTACCGCATCGCCGGCCCCGTTGATATAGGGCAGATTCGTTAAGGTGAAGGGGCCCGGCTGAAGCTGCGTGGAGCCAGACCGATAGCCATTAATAAAGAGATCGACCGAGGTGGGAACTGCTGCTTCTCCGGAGAATTCCGGCAGTGGCCAGGTCACCAGATCCGGGCGCAGGGAGAAATCGCGCCCGTAGCTGATCCCGCCCATGCGCACGCTGGTGCTCCAGCTCAGGGCATCGCTGATCACATCCCCGGCTGTCCAGGTGGTGGCGTCGTCTTCGTTAGTGATCAGCAGGGTGGTGTCATAGCGAACGTAACCCGCCTGCTGGCCATTATCGCCCGCGAAATTTTTCCGCACATAACCGGTTGAAGAGAGCGAACCGCCCTCATTGAAGTAGCGGAACTCATGCCAGAGTGAGGCCTGACCGCCAACATGTTCCGTGTGGTTGGTATACAGATCGTAATTCAGCAGCGCCCCACGTCCAAAGTGAGGTTTACTTTGCGCGGTTTGCCCGCCAAAGGAGGTCACCCGGGAGGCTACCCAGTCGCGAGGAACGGTCAGCAGCAGACGCTGTCCGGCGCTGTCATACGCCACACGAACCTGTGAAAGTGACGCGAGATCCACCTCGCCTGTCGGGACATGCTCCGGCGGCAGCCCGGCGCGCAACAGGTCGGCACTGGAGATGAAGTAAGCCCCTTTGCGCTGCGTCACGGGCACCACCAGACCGGTATCGTAGTGGTTCAGCACGAGGGCAAGCTGAAAAACCGCCTCATCGTTCACCGCCCGGGCCTCGGGAGGCGGCGGTAAACTGTCATCGCCGGGTTCAGCCCAGGTGCTGGTCGTGACGCAAAGCAGGATCATCATCGCCGGTTTCAGTTGACGGGCGTCGACTGCCATTGCTCATCCCTGGCATTAATCTGCGCGCGCATCTGGTCTGGCTGCCGAATGCCGGCCGGAATGGCCCAGCTGCGGGTACTGCCCGCCAGCACGTAGCCCAGCAATCCCTCGGCAACAGGACGTTTCTGCCCGTCCTGTACCAGCGAAACCTGGCTGAGTCTGACATGGACATCGCCCCGGTTGTTCACCTCCAGGTGAGGCTGTCCGCCCTCATGCGTTACCCGCCAGCTCAACGTGCGGGTATCCACCAGCGCATGGTGTGCCCCCTCTTTGCGTGTCGGGATCCCCTGCCCATAGACAAAAAGGGGAATGGAATAACGCATCTGCAGTTTGAGGCCGATAGCCGGTTCGGCTTTGTTATCCGGCTGAGGGATTTCATCGACAATAATGCGGTAGGCCTGTTCGACCCCCACCGGAACCGTCCCCTGTTTGATAAGACGAATAAGCTGTTTGCTGCCCGCTGCGATGGTGACGATGGGCGGGCTGGCGACCACATCCTGCTGGGTGCTGTAACGTTCGAACCCGCCCTCCTGCTTCCAGCGCACAATGCGTACCTGCATGGTGGTTGGGCTGTTCCCTTGATTCTGGATCCACAGCTCCGTGGCTTTGGCGTCTGCCGCCAGCCAGGGATCGATAGGCCATAACAGAATGGTGGCGGCCGCCTGTACGTGGCCTGCCGTCACGGCCATCACCCCCAGCAGACTTCCCAGACACATGCGCCTGAAATATGCCGTCATCGTCTCTCTCCCTTTATCACCATGACAAGGTCACGGTAAGCTGATCAGAATAGGTTCCCGCCGGGCTGAACCCGGTCAATAGCGCCACGCCAAACAACGGCAGCGCGATGTTGTTGCTGTTGGTATAGGTCACCGGAATCGCCTGGTTGACCCCTATTTCGCTGTTCGCCGCAAGTGAACTGCTGCTGTAAAGCCGGTATCCCACCACGTCGTTCCCGCCGTTGCGCGTCATTCGCCGCACGGAGGCGTAATTCTGCCCGCCGTTAATGCTCATACTCAGCGCCACGCCTGGCGTACAGGCGATCGAGAGTGCCCCGTTTGGTACGAAGCTGGTGCTCACCGGGGCACTCTCCACGCCGGTATGGGTACCGAAGTTCAGCGTGCCTAGTACGCCTCCGCTGCCGGTACTCACCGCGCAGCCTGGAACAATGGTTGCGCTGACCTTAAAGGACTGTGACGTGACAGCCTCAACCATGGGCGCCAGCCCCAGCCCAACGAGCAGGATGAAAAAAGGGCGCACGAGTCCTTCTGCGCGTTGGCGCAGACGCAAACAAGCGGTTTTCATGGCTGAATGGGTTTAGTAGGTTACGCTGACATTTATGGTGTCGGTGTAGGTTCCCGGTACCACCGTCACGCTGTTCCCCCCGCCGGTGATACGCCCGTAGAGGGTGTAACTGTCCACCCCGCCTGCCGTGGACGCGATCGGCAACGCCGCGTTATTCGCCACAACGTTATTAAACCCGCTGTCGCTGTACAGGCTGTAAGCCACACCCTGCGCCGTGTTGGTGGTGTTGATCAGATAGCGCGCGGGTGTCCCCGTCGTGCCAACGACGGTGCCCGGCGCAGTGGAATTGGTATTTCCGGTTATCGCCACCGTGTAGCTGGCGGTCGTACATTGAATCGTGAAGGTATTTCCCCCGCTGGCGCCGGTCAACTGCGTCGTCAGGGTGGAAAAGGTGGCAGGATGGGTCCCGAAATCCAGTGTCCCGAAGTTAATGCCGTTTTGGGTGGGTGATCCATTAATCAGACACCCGTTTGTCAATGTCAGTGTCGCGCCGATGGTGCCACTACTGGTGACCGCCAGCGCCTGCTGGGCGGTAGTCGCGGTTAACAGGATGACAGCGCAGGTCAAAAGGCGTTTTCTTTTCATTTACCACCCTCCAGAAGACGTCTCCGTTCACGTACAACAATTTAGTTTTAACGTTCAAGATGTTAGCCCCGCTAAATGCGCCTCCGAGGGGGTTATTGAGAATTTAGTTTATGGTTATCGCTTCGACCACCCACGTCCATTGACGTCATCCCTTTGTCTGATTGACGCATTAAGCATCTAAAAAACAGGGGCTTAGAGATTTTAAAAATGAATTTCTCAGCTTTCGCTTGAGGATATATCCATTAAAGTGTGATAAGCGTCACAATATATCGTCGGCGCATTAGCAACAAAATTAATAAAACTTAAAAAGGAGTTGTATCTACCCCCGCTTTACTTCAATTTATGTGCCGAATAATTTCCCGCGCTGTAATAAAAAATCCATATACATCGGCGCGGGCTACACCTAAAGCGCATAGAGGGTCTTTTTTCGTGGCAAGTGCAAACAAACTTACACTCTTCATCGTGATATTCATGCTGGCGGGTATTCTTTCAGGGGCGGCCATTCATGAATATGCATCAGCGGATGCCATCAAAGCGTGGTCGGATAACATTACGCTTCTCACCGATATTTTCCTGCGACTGATCAAAATGGTGATTGCGCCATTAGTCTTCAGTACGCTGACGGTCGGGATTATGAAAATGGGCGAAACCTCCACCATTGGCCGCGTAGGCGGTAAAGCGATGGTATGGTTTATCAGCTCATCGGTGCTGTCTATCCTGGTGGGGCTGTTTATTGTCACCCTGGAGCATCCTGGTAGCGGTCTGAACCTGACGATCCCCACAGAAGCGGTGGAGACGGGTCTGGCCGTCGGCGGCATGACGCTCAAAGCCTTCCTCTCTCATACCATTCCGACCAGTATCGCCGGGGCGATGGCGGACAATGAAATTCTGCAGATCGTCGTGTTCTCCATGTTCTTTGGCATTGGCGGCGCGTCGCTGGGCCAGAAATTCAACGCCCCGCTGGTCGCGGCGCTGGATGTGGTGTCCCATATCATGCTGAAGGTCACGGGCTACGTGATGTATGTTGCCCCACTGGCGATTTTCGCCGCCATCTCATCGGTGATTGCCACCCAGGGTCTCGGCATTCTGCTGAACTATGCGTCCTTTATTGGCGGCTACTATGTGGCTATCCTCCTCACCTGCATGGTGTTGCTGGCGGTGGGTTATATGGTGCTGAAAAAAGAGGTGTTCCGCCTGCTCAGCATGCTGAAAGATCCGGTGCTGGTCGCGTTTACCACCAGCAGCTCCGAGGCGGCTTATCCGAAGACCCTTGAGCAACTGGAACGTTTTGGCTGCTCACGCAGCATCGCCTCTTTCGTCCTGCCAATTGGGTATTCCTTTAACCTGGTGGGCTCGATGGTGTACTGCTCTTTTGCCTCAATGTTTATCGCTCAGGCGTACAACATTCATCTGAGCTTCTCGGAAGTCACCGTCCTGATGCTGACGCTGATGCTGGCGTCAAAAGGCATTGCGGGCGTACCGCGCTCTTCGCTGGTGGTACTGGCGGCGACGATCCCAAGCTTCAATATTCCGGTAGCGGGTATTCTGCTGCTGATGGGAATCGACCACTTCCTGGATATGGGGCGTTCTGCCATTAACGTGCTGGGTAACGGGATTGCAACCGCGATGCTGTCGCAGAATGAAGGAGCGCGGGAAGCCGAAGCGGAGCTGGTAGAGCAGGAAGTGTAAGAGTACAAACGGGGTGTGGCCTGATGCCCTCATCCCAACCCTCTCCCACAGGGAGAGGGAGCAAACAAAAAAAACGGCAACCTGGATTGCCGTTTTGCATTTACCTACGCTACATGGTTCGCCGCGATATCCAGCAACGCCATCTCTTCGCTGTTCAACAGCTTCTCGATGTTCACCAGAATCAACATACGCTCACCCAGCGCACCCAGCCCCGTCAGGTACTCGGTAGACAGCGTGACCGCAAACTCCGGCGCCGGACGAATTTGGTCAGACGTCAGTGAGAGCACGTCAGACACGCCATCTACCACGATACCGACCACGCGCTGCCCCAGATTGAGGACAATCACCACGGTGTTATCGTTGTACTCCACATCGCCCTGGCTGAACTTCACGCGCAGGTCAACGATAGGCACAATCACCCCACGCAGGTTGGTGACGCCTTTAATAAACGCTGGCGTGTTCGCGATGCGGGTAACCTGATCGTAACCACGAATTTCCTGCACTTTCAGGATATCGATGCCGTACTCCTCATCGCCTAAAGTGAATACCAGGAACTCCTGTCCTGATGGCTCGCCCGCCAGTTTCGTTACATTACTCATACCGGTCATGTTCTTACCCTTTACTTAATCAGGCGGCTGTGTACGCCACACGTTGTTCACGATTTAATCCCTGAAGCGCCGACACGTCGACGATCAGCGCCACGCTACCATCACCCAGAATGGTGGCGGCAGAAATACCCGGCACTTTGCGGTAGTTGCTTTCGAGGTTCTTCACCACCACCTGGTGCTGACCGATCAGCTGGTCAACCAGCAGTGCGTAGCGGCGACCCGCACTTTGCAGGATCACCACGATACCCTGCGTGGCCTCTGTTTTCGCGCCATCCACTTCGAAGACTTTCCACAATTCCACCAGCGGCAGGTATTCGCCACGCACTTCGAGCACACGCTCGCCACCCGCCAGCGGATGCAGATCTTCTTCACGTGGCTGCAGTGATTCCATCACCGCATTCAGCGGCAGAATGAAGACTTCGTCCGCCACTTTGACCGACATGCCGTCGAGGATCGCCAGCGTCAGCGGCAGCAGAATACGAATGGTGGTGCCAGAGCCCTGTTTAGACTGGATCTCAACGTGGCCGCCCATCTCCTGGATGTTACGCTTCACCACGTCCATCCCCACGCCGCGTCCGGAGACGTCGGTCACCTGCTCAGCGGTAGAGAACCCTGGGGCGAAGATCAGCATGCCCACTTCTTCATCGGTCATGTTTTCGCTGACCGCCATGCCCTGCGAAATCGCCTTCGCCAGGATGCGCTCACGATTAAGGCCCGCACCGTCATCGGTCACTTCGATACAAATGTTCCCGCCCTGGTGCTCTGCGGAGAGGATCAGGTTACCCACCGGGGATTTGCCGGCTGCAATGCGGTTTTCCGGCAGTTCGATACCGTGGTCGAGGCTGTTACGCACCAGGTGCGTTAACGGGTCGATAATGCGTTCAATCAGGCTTTTATCAAGCTCGGTGGAGCTGCCCATCAGCGTCAGTTCAATCTGCTTATTGAGCTTACCGGCCAGGTCGCGCACCAGACGCGGGAAGCGGCTGAAGACATATTCCATCGGCATCATACGGATGGACATCACCGATTCCTGCAGATCGCGGGCGTTACGCTGTAACTGGCCCATACTGGTAATCAGATCGCCGTGCGTGACCGGGTCCAGTTCGTTAGAACGCTGGGCCAGCATTGACTGGGTGATCACCAGTTCGCCGACCAGGTTGATCAGCTGGTCAACCTTCTCAACGGCAACGCGGATACTGGTCGATTCGCTGGAGCGCGCCGCCGGTTTTTCACCGCGGCCCGGGGCGGCGGCCTCTTTCGGTACGGCTTTCAACGCCGGGGCAGCAGGGGCGACCGCAGGTGCAGCAGCCTGAGCCACAACAGCAACCTCCTCCACTGTAGCCGGGGCTTCAACGGCAACCGCTTCCGTTTCAAAGGCAATTTGATCGGCTTCGATAACAAAGCACAGCACCGCCACGATGTCATCCTGGCTGATACCGTCTTCAAGCGTCGCGGCAAGGCTGTCTTTGCCTTTCACCACGTTGCTCAGTGTCGCCAGGTTACCCAGCTCCTCTTCCAGCAGGTTGACCTCATTCTCTTTCAGGCGCGACAGCACAACGCGCAATTTTTCCGCTTTAGCAGCGGCAGGCGCTGACGCCTCAGCGGCAACCGCATCGACCACGCTCAGTTTGGCGGCAGGGACAACGGCTGCGGCGAGCTCACCTTTTGCTTCCAGCGCAAGCTGGCGCAGCGCATTGCAGATGTATTCAAAGCTGGCGGCATCAGGCTCTGCCGAACTTTTATAGGCGTCGAGCTGTTCCTGCATAATATCTTTGGTTTCCAAAAACAGGTTGATAATGTCGGTATTGAGCTGCATCTCACCGCGTCGTGCTTCATCAAGCAGGTTTTCCATTAAATGGGTGGTTTCCTGCAAAATGGTAAATCCAAACGTTCCGGCTCCGCCTTTAATGGAGTGCGCGGCGCGGAAGATGGCATTGAGCTGCTCGGAGTCTGGCGCTTCAGGCACCAAATCCAGCAAATGTTGCTCCATATCGGCCAACAATTCGTCGGCTTCATCAAAGAATGTCTGGTAAAAATCGCTAATATCCATGCTCACGCTATCACCTCGGATTGGCTGGTGGCGATGTTGGAACGGCAGCCGAAGGAACGGCCCCAGGCTGTTTTAAATCGTCCAGTGACTCATTCTGACTTTCGGCGTTTTCATGCAGGATGGCCTGCTCCGCCTGCTGGTTCAGCACTAAAAGACTGATACGACGGTTGATGGCGTCATCCGGCCCGCGGTCGGAGACACGCATGGTTGCTGCCATGCCGACCACGCGCAGTACCTTGCCATCATCAAGCCCACCCGCCACCAGCTCGCGACGCGAGGCGTTGGCACGATCGGCAGAAAGCTCCCAGTTGCTGTATCCCTTTTCGCCCGTGGCATACGGGAAGTCATCCGTATGGCCTGACAGGCTGACGCGGTTTGGAATACCGTTCAGCACTGGCGCAATGGCGCGCAAAATGTCGCGCATATAAGGCTCAACCTCCGCGCTGCCGGTCTTGAACATCGGGCGATTCTGGCTATCAATAATCTGGATACGCAGCCCTTCCTGTACCAGATCGATCTTCAGGTGCGGTCTCAGCGCACGCAGTTTCGGGTCCGCTTCAATCAGCTGGTCGAGATCGCCACGCAGTTTCTTCAGACGCGCCTGCTCCATCTTTCTCTTCAGCTCGTCGATGTTCGGCTCTTTTTTCACTTCACCCTGCTGCTGGGTGTAATCATCGCCGCCACCGGGGATCGGGCTGTCGCTGTTAGAGATACGCGGCCCACCGGAGACCGCAGTCGCCAGTGGCGTACGGAAATACTCCGCAATCTGGATCAACTCTTTCGGGCTGGAGATGGAGATCAGCCACATCACCAGAAAGAAGGCCATCATTGCGGTCATAAAATCGGCGTAGGCAATTTTCCAGGAGCCATGCGCACCGTGCCCATGCCCCTTATGCTTGCGCTTTTTTACGATGACGATCGGATGGGACTGGTTTTTCATGCGTCCTCAGTTGTCGTCTGTTGGTTTGGGTTTTTCACCGCACGCACGTGTTCTTCAAGCTCGATAAACGACGGACGCTCGCTGGAGTAAAGCGTTTTACGACCAAACTCAACCGCGATCGGTGGCGCATAACCGTTGAGGTTAGAGAGCAGCGTGATCTTCACGCACTGCATCATTTTGGTGGTTTCCGCGCTCTTCTGGCGCAGAACGCTGGCCAGTGGCGAGATAAAACCATACGCCAGCAAAATACCGAGGAAGGTCCCCACCATCGCGTGGGCAATCAGCGCCCCCAGCTCTGCCGCCGGACGATCTGCCGAGGCCAGCGCGTGGACAACCCCCATGACCGCCGCCACGATACCGAAGGCCGGCAGGGAGTCCCCCACCAGCGCCAGGCTGTTGGCCGGTACTTCGGATTCGCTCTCGTGGGTTTCGATCTCTTCGTCCATCAGCGCTTCAATTTCGAAGGTATTCATGTTGCCGCTGATGATCAGGCGCAGATAATCGACAATGAAATCCAGCATCATGGCATCCGCAAGAATGCGCGGATAGCTGGCAAAAATTTCGCTCTCTTTCGGGTTTTCGATATCCCGCTCCAGCGAGAACATCCCCTGCTGACGCGACTTCGCCATCAGGCGATAGAGCAGTGCCAGCAGATCCATATACATGCTTTTGGTGTATTTCGAGCGACGGAACAGCAATGGAATAGCTTTCAGCGTCCCCTTGATCGATTTCCCGTTGTTGCCAACGATAAAAGCCCCTACCCCTGCGCCGCCGATGATAATAAGTTCAGCCGGTTGATAGAGTGCTCCAAGGTGCCCGCCGGTCATCATGTAACCGCCGAAAACTGTACCGAGAACTACCAGGTAACCTAATAAGATAAGCACGACATCATCCTTCCGCTAGTGACTATGGCAAGGACGTTCAGCTCGCAGCGTTTACCGAATTCAGGGTAAAAAAAAGCAGCGGTAATGGCTTACCGCTGCTGGAATCTTGCCCACACGTTCGGGTTAAACAGCTTGTTCGATCTGTTCATCCAGCAGTTGTGGAATAATATCGGCAGCATCCCGGGAAAGTTTACGTCTTTTTACTGCGCGGGATGGAGGCTGACATAAACTACAGGCGAAGCTGCCTGCAGGCTGATGAGCATGGGTAATAAAATTGCCATCGCAGCAGTTGCAGCGCGACAATTCAAGCATTCCGCTCTCAACAAAACGCACCAGCGTCCATGCGCGGGTCAGCGCCAGCAGGGGACCTTCTTCCTGCTGTGGGCATTGTTCAAGGTAAAGTTTATACGCTTTGATCACGGCATCAACGCCGCTACACAAACCGGTTTTGAGAAGGTACTGCCAGGCATTACAGAACATGGAGGCGTGAATGTTCTGCTCCCAGGTCATAAACCAGTCCGTTGAAAACGGCAACATTCCTTTCGGTGGAGGACTACCGCGTAACTCTTTGTACAGTTTGATGAGACGACCACGGCTCAACTGAGTCTCGCTTTCCAGCATTTGTAAACGAGCACCCAGTGTAATCAGCTCCATGGCCAACTGTATGTCACGCGCTTCCTGAACAATGCTTTTCTCGCTCATTTCTACGCTCTTTTCTTACGGGCTGCGTCATCAGGCTGGCTGATTTCGTTGAGCAAGCGGGTGGAGAGGAGAATACCGGTATGGATCTGTTGCAGATCGTCCACACGAGATTCCTGTGTCAGCCGCGTGATGGTCTGCGGATTATCGAAGCGGAACTGGCAAACCAGTTGATTCGTTTCAGCCAGTTTAACCATTTGAGGCAGGGTTAATCCGCCCAGCATGGTCGCCATCTCTTCGTTAATACCCAGACGAAACATCGCGGACGCTTTGTCCTGACTAATCAAACGCTGCGCGAGCAGTAAATATGACAAGTTGATGTCATAGATATGTTTTAGCAACTCGGATGTATGCATTTTTCCCATCCCGAATAACCAACTATTGTTTTTATGCGGAAAGACCGCACCCCGTGATGTCGCCGGGAAATCACCCGGTATTTAAAAAAAAAGGCTAAATGCATAGTTGAATTTAGGTTTGTATTCAGCAAAACGTGCAACAACGAAACGCAGCAGCGTTTCTTACAGGTTTTATCATTTCTTACAAATAACTAAGATTTTTCCTAATTCGACGCAAACTCTACTCGTCAGTTTTGACACATACAATGCAGCCTACCTCAAATTTAAAAAAAATGTGATCCACGTCACATAATTTAAGTGAATATCATCCATAAATCCATCAGTATGACTTGTAATTTGTTCATTATTTGAACAATCGAGACCATTTTATATTCTTAATGGACGAATACTCATGCAGAAGTCTGAACCGAGGGGCCATTGCGATTGCTTTTATGCTCATTAACGACTACCGCAACAATTCACATACTGTACATCTCAGGAGCACATTTTCATTACCTATGAAAAACATACAGTTATGCCTGAGGGGTTATAAAATTGTTTCAATGCGTGATCATTCGAATTGTGTTTATAACTCGTTAAAACGATTTAACAGCACGCGAGTGAATTTGTGTGATTTACGTTAAGTTGTTAATTTTTTTCATTTGGACGCGGTTTCCAGTTATTCTTCTTATAAGAATAATTAATGAATAATTATGAGAAGCTTCACACTATTGTCGTATTCACCTCTTGCAGAAGTGGTGATTTCGCGGTAATGCTGACGTAGACACGGTTTTTCAGACAGCTAAGGAGTGCGTGATGAGTTACGCCCATCTTCTTGTTTCTGTTGCAGTTTCACCGGAAAGTCATCAACTCGTTGCCCGGGCGGTTTCCATCGCCCGCCCGCACAATGCACGCATCAGCCTGATCACCCTTGCGGCCGAACCCGAGATGTATAATCAACTGGCCGCGCCGATGCTAGAGGATATTCGTGGGGTTTTGCAGGAAGAAACGCAGCAATTTCTGCGGGAACTGGTTGAGAAAGCGCACTATCCTGTTTATCAGACCGTCATTGCGACAGGTGAATTAAATGAGCATATTCTCAGCATGTGTCGAAAAGAGAATATTGATTTAGTGATCTGCGGAAATCATAACAAGAGCTTTTTTTCACGCGCGGCCTGTGCGGCGAAATCGATTGTCGCCTCAAGCCAGGTTGACGTGTTGTTAGTGCCTCTTGGGGGTCGTTAAACCCCCAGAGGAATATCACGCGAGTTTAGGGAATGTCGCGATCTTTTTTTGTAGAACGCCTTCGTGACTTTGCGGCTCGATATTACGCAAATCGCGAATAAAACGTGCCTGCCAGTGATTAATATCGTTCTTGCGAATCGTCTCCATCATTTCCGCATGACGGGAAATACGTTCCGTCAGCGGCATCGTCAGGGCACGGTTGAGCGCGTTCGCCACATCATCCCGGTCATAAGGGTTAACGATAAGCGCTGAGGTGAGCTCATTGGCGGCGCCCGCAAACTGAGAAAGCACCAGCACCCCCGGATCGGCCGGATCCTGTGCCGCCACATACTCCTTTGCCACCAGGTTCATCCCGTCGCGCAGCGGCGTAACGAGGCCGACGTCGGCATAGCGGAACACCTTCATCAGGATCTTACGGTCAAAATGTTGGTTCAGATAAAACAGCGGCGTCCAGCCCAGCTGGCCATAGCGGCCATTGATCCGCCCCGCTTCCGTCTCCAGTTGATGACGGATATCCTGGTAGGCCTGCACTTCCCCACGCGAGGTTGGCGCGATCTGTGTATAGCGGATTTTACCGTGGTGCTGCGGGTATTTATCCAGCAGTGTTTCATACGCCAGGAAGCGCTCCGGCAGCCCTTTGGAGTAGTCGAGACGCTCCACCGAGAAGATATTCTTCACGTGTTTTAGCTCGTTTTTAAGCTGCGCCAGCTTCGGTGGCAACGGACCAGACGCCTGCTCAGCAATCTCATCCGGCTCTATCCCAATCGGATAGACTTCGGTGTGGAACGTTTTACCCCACGCCGTATGCGTTTTCCCCCCTTTCGTCATCAGACGCGTTTTGCCTGATACCGAATCCAGGAATGCAATGCGATCATTCTCAGTCTGGAAGCCCAAAAGATCATAGTCGCACAGCGCTTCCAGCAGCTCTTCGTGCGGTGGCAGCGCGGTAAAAATTTCCGGCGTCGGGAACGGAATATGGAGGAAGAAGCCGATACGGTTGTTAACTCCCCTTTTACGCAACTCACGGGCGAAGGGAAGCAGATGATAATCGTGGATCCATAAAATATCGTCTTCCTCGATTAAAGGCAGCAGTTTATCCGCCAGCAGCGCATTGACGCGGCTGTAGCCTTCAAACGATTCTCGCTGGAATTTTACCAGGTCAAGACGGTAATGGAACGCAGGCCAGAGCACCGCATTCGAGAACTCGGAGTAGTACTCGTCATAATCTTTCTCTTTCAACGCGAATGACGCCCACGTGATGTTGCCGCGCGTCACTTTTTTGAGTGGTTTTTCCTCCTCACTGATGTCTCCACTCCAGCCAAACCACAGCCCCCCAGCGGCTTTTAAGGCACCTAATACCCCCACCGCCAGGCCACCTGCACTGGCTTTTTTATCGTCAGGCGGTGCGATACGGTTAGAGACGACGACTAAGCGACCCATAATGGTTTCCCCCCTTGTTTTGCGCTATTTGTTGTTGTTGCTGGTTAGCGATGTCAGATATCCACTGCCAGACGCTGGCCACATTTGCCAGACGCCATTCGGCTTCAGTGTCACCAGGCCCAACCTTCACGGAGATCCCTCCAGCCTGATTCACTACGCGAAACCCGGCCTCATCGGTCAGGTCATCCCCCAGAAAAACGGGCGTCCGGCCCTTGAAAGGCGGCGTTGCCATAAACGCAGCAATCGCAGCGCCTTTATTGATCCCCTTCGGTTTTAGCTCCACGACGCATTTACCCGGCTGCAGCGCCAGCTCAGGATGCGCATGCGCGACCCTGTCGGCGAGCGCAAGCACAGCCTCTTCATGCTGGGGTGCCTGACGGTAGTGCAAGGCAAAGGCCATACCTTTGGCTTCCAGCTCTGTGCCAGGCAGCTCCGCCAGCGCAGCAGAAAGCTGTGCCTGCAGTTTGTTAATTAATGCGTCGGGGAGTGTAACGATGTGCGTATGATCATGGATGTCGCGGCGCTCCGCTCCGTGTACACCGGCCAGCGGAAAGTGGTAAGGACTGGCGAGCAGATCCAGCTCGGCCATTGAGCGCCCTGATATCAATGCCAGTGCTCCCTCATTCAGTTGCGAGAGCTGATGCAAATCCTGTAATACCGCCTCCGGGATAACCACCTGGTCGGGGTGCGGTTTTATCCCGGCGAGCGTGCCGTCGAGATCAAAAAAGAAAGCATAGTGTCCGGGCAGTACAGGCGGTGCGGTTAACATGTCAGCCACCCTGGTCCTCCTTACGGTTTACGAGAGGTAAACGCCTTTACCTCTTTCATAGCCATGTAAGTATAGACAGTGTGACGTCGCTCGCCATTTGACAACCGCCCCGCCAGCAGAACTGGCGAGGCGATTCAGATGTCAACTAAGGTTATTAGTTGAGCAATTTAAAGGCAGGAAAAACGTTATACGGTACGCTTCGCTTTTTGCTTGTAACGGTCGAAAATCACGGCTGCGAGCAGGATCAGGCCACGAACCACATACTGCGAGAATGGCGAAATATTCAGCAGGTTCATGGCGTTCTCCACGGTCCCCAAAATCAGGATACCGGCCACCACATATGAGATTTTTCCGATGCCACCTTTCAGGGAAACACCCCCTAAAACGCAGGCTGAGATGACGATCAGCTCGTACCCGATGGAGGTCATAGGCTGACCGCTGGTCATGCGTGACGCCAGAATAATCCCCGCCGCCGCCGAGACCAGACCGGAAAGCACAAAGATAATGATCTTGGTACGCACCACCGGGACACCCGCCAGCCGCGCCGCTTCCTCATTACCGCCAATCGCCAGCGTATTACGGCCAAACGTGGTGCGATTAAGCAGGAAGCCGAACAGGATCAGGCAGGCCACCGTCAGCCAGATTGGCGCAGGTAATCCCAGCCAGTTCGCATAGCCCAGGGTGAAGAAGCGCTCGTCTTCAATCCCCACCGCTTTACCGTCGGAGATGATATAGGCCAGACCGCGCACTATTTGCATCGTTGCAAGCGTGGTGATCAGGGCGTTAATCTTCAGGCGGGCAATCACAAACCCATTGACCAGACCGCTGATGACGCCCAGCAGCAGACCCGCCAGCACGCCAATCCACAGGCTTTCGGTCATGTTGATCACTACGGCGGTGGTGACACCAGCACAGGCAATCACAGAGGCCACTGACAGGTCAAAATCGCCCGAGGCCAGACAGAAGAGCATCCCGCAGGCCACCATGCCGGACATGGAGATAGCCAGCCCCAGCCCTTTCATATTAATGAAGGTGGCAAAGTTGGGCACAAAGATTGCGCAGGCAACAAAGAGTGCGGCAAAGACCACCAGCATGCCGTACTGATCCCAGATGCGGCCAAAACTGAAAGCCGACTTCGGCGCTCCGGATGTAGTAACAGAGGACATCATTAACTCCTTACTCAGGCGACAGCCTGGCTAACTTTCGGCATGGCGAGGCTCAACGCCTGTTGTTCATTCGCCTGTTCATGAAGCAATTCACCGGCGATTTCCCCTTCACGCATCACAACAATGCGATCGGCGACGCCGAGTACCTCAGGCAGATCGCTGGAGGCGAACAGCACCGCCACACCGCGTTTTGCCAGCTCATAAATCACGTTATAAATTTCGTGTTTCGCCCCCACATCGATGCCGCGCGTTGGCTCATCCAGCAAAATGACCTTCATATCCTCCGACAGCCAGCGGCCTAAAATCGCCTTCTGCTGGTTACCGCCGGAGAGATTCATGATCAGCTGTTCCGGGCCCGGCGTTTTGATGTTCAGCGAACGGATATGGTGGTCGGCGTTGCTCTCCTCCCAGCCGTCGTTGATCAGGCAACCGGCGCGAATAAACTTCCGCCGGGCGGAAATATTGATGTTGTCGCGAACCGAGTGCACCGGAATAATGCCTTCGGCTTTGCGGTCTTCCGGGCAGAGCATCATGCCGGCCTGAATGGCATGCGCAGGCTTCTGGATATCGACCCGCTGCCCGTCAATGGAAACCTGACCTTCGGTGATGCGTGTACCGCCAAACAGGCCTTTCATTAACTCGCTGCGTCCCGCCCCCACCAGGCCAAACAGCCCGACGATTTCACCGCTGCGCACCGAGAGCGAGATCGGCGTCCGCACGCCCGGTGCTTTAACGTTCTCCAGCTTCAGGCGCTCAGGACCGTATTCGCGAGGCTGCCAGTGATAGATATCCCCCAGCTCGCGGCCGACCATCGCCTGGACGAGCTGGTCGTGGTTGACCTGCTCCATGTCGGTAAACGTGCGCACGTAGCGACCATCTTTAAACACGGTGATGGCATCGCTTAAGGCAAAAATCTCTTCCATACGGTGCGAAACATACAAAATAATGCGGCCTTCTTTACGCAGCTCGCGGATCACCCGGAACAAATTCTCGATTTCACGTGCGGACAGCGAACTGGTCGGTTCGTCAAAGGCAATGATTTTGGCGTTACGCGCCAGCGCCTTGGCAATTTCAACCATCTGCCACTGGCCGATGGAGAGATATTTCAGTGGCGTCTGGGGATCGACGTCCAGGCCAAGGTGCTTCAACTGCAGCCCCGCTTCATAATTAAGTAGCGAACGATTCACCACGCCGCTTTTGTGCGGAAGCTGGCCTAAATAGATGTTTTCCGCCACCGTCATCTCAGGGATCAGGTGCAGCTCCTGATAGATGATGGCCACCCCGGCGTTGAGCGCGGCGGTGGTATCAGCAAATGCCACCTCTTCGCCACGAATGGCCAGCGTGCCGGTGGTTGGCGTGTAGTTGCCGCTGAGGATTTTCAACAGCGTGGATTTTCCGGCGCCGTTTTCGCCCATCAGGGCGTGCACCTGACCGGCATAGCAGTCGAAGCTGATATCGGTCAGCGCGTTGACACCGGGAAAAGTTTTCCCGATACCGCGAAAAGAGAGATACGGATCAGACTGTCGCATAACGTCTCCGTGATTCCTGTAGTGTGTACGTCTGGCCCCTCGTGGTTCGCGAGGGGCACAATCACCGCGAATTACTTACCGCCCAGTCCTTTTTTCGCCAGCTCCTCTTTGAAGTTGTCGCGGGTGATCAACACCACGTCGGTCACTTCAGTAAATTTCGGCGGTTCAACCCCTTTGGTGACCCAGTTGTACAGCATTTCGCTGGATTTATAGCCGTGTACGTCCGGGCTTGGCAGCAGAGAGCCGTAGAACCCGGTCGCCTGCGCTTTAGAGAGTTCACTCACCGCGTCGACGCCGTTGATGCCGATGCCGATCACATCAGGCGCTTTAAAGCCCTGACCTTCCGTGGCGCGCACGCCGCCCAGCACAGTGTTATCGTTCATGCCAACCACCAGCCAGTGTTTGACCTCCGGATGCTGAACCAGCATGGAGTTGGCAGCGTCGAAGGCCCCCGGGATATCGTTGGATTTGGTTGGGACTTTATAAATCTGTTTTTCCGGGAAGCCGGCCGCTTTCAGCGCGTCCATGGAACCGGTGGTGCGACGGCGGGCGGTATCCAGTTCGTCGGCGGTAATGGCCATCACGGCGGTCTCTTTCACATCCCAGCCGCGTTTTTGCATCTCTTTATAGAGTTCCTGGCCCTGACGTTCGCCAATTTTGGTTGCCGCCATCATGACCAACGGCACGCTGTCCATCGGTTTGCCCTTGGCATTGACGAACTGATCGTCAACCGCAATGACTTTCATGTCGTAGCCGCGCGCTTTGGCTGCAATCGCTGAGCCCAGTTTTGGATCCGGTGTACAGATAACGAAACCTTTTGCACCACTGGCCGCCAGGCTATCGATGGCGTTCAGCGTTTTTTCACCGTCAGGCACGGCGATTTTAATGACTTCAAAACCTAAATCTTTCCCGGCTTTATCGGCGAATTTCCATTCGGTCTGGAACCAGGGTTCTTCCGGCTGTTTTACCAAAAAACCGAGTTTTAAATTCTCAGCGATAGCGGATTGTGACATAACGGCAGCCAGACCGATGGCCGCCAGCGCTTTAGTAAATTTGTGCATGGTAAACTCCAGCATTAGCGTTCTTTTCTGTAGGGAATATTTGCGTACTTCTTATTTAATCGGACTTAAAACAAGGCATTAGCGCTTACCTCGTCATAAGCGTTAGTGCTGGTGATAGTTTTAGCGGGAAATTAATCATCCATAAGAGAGCGCCATCACACCGCAGAATTACAGTAATTGCGTACATAAATTCAGCGAAAAATGACATAAAAATGGCTGGAATTGTCGGACAAATGAAACAGAGATAAGCAGAATTATCCATAAGATCAGCTAAGAAATCCCTGATAACCAGACACGCGGGTTGCGGCCGCGATGGTGGCAGGAAGATCTCCTCATCCAAATGTGTTTTGAACCCGCGTTGCGGGAAAAATGGCATCAGGCGCTATTGAATAAAAATTGATTTAGCGCAATTTAATCAATGCATCATATAGTTGAAAGAGTTAATCCCGAATTATCCATTTCACCGAGTATTATTTCGACTCACTATTTCCGCCCGGCAAATATCAATAGACAAATACAAATAAAGCATAAATATCAACAAGTTATTTAAATTGTGATTTATAACAACATATTGTTATTTTTGTACTATATTAAATTTTGTAATGTATGGTAAAAGCAAGCCAATTAAGAGTTTTCTTAATCCTCTCGCAGGGGTATGCTTATTTAAATCGAACACAGGAAGTGAATATTCGGTCGACTTTTGTCGCTGCAGAAATGTTTTTCTGCCACTTACTCGTCTTAACCTGCCCGTTCAGGTTTTGTTACGGACATCACACCCAACAGTCTATAAGGATATTGGTATGACTACCCAAACGATGATGCAAAAACTCAATGCGCAGATGAACCTGGAGTTCTATGCGTCGAATCTGCACCTCCATTTGAGCGAGTGGTGTTCTGAAAACCGTCTCAACGGTACCGCCACTTTTTTTCGTACCCAGGCGCAGAGTAACGTCACCCATATGATGCGCGTCTTTGACTTTATGAAAGGCGCAGGGGCAAACCCTATCGTCAAAGCCCCTGATGCGATTAATGGTCACTACTCCTCGCTGGAGGAGTTATTCCAGAAAACGCTTGAAGAGTATGAGCAACGCTGTGTCACGCTGAATAAACTGGCTGATGAAGCCAGGGCACAGCATGACAGTACTACCCTGCAGTTCTTGCGCGATATGGACAAAGAGCAGCAGCAGGACGGCATACTGCTCAATGCGCTGGCGGATGAGCTCCGCAATGCACAGCTGGCCGGTTTATGCCCGGAACAGACCGACCGCCACCTGCTTGATCTGGTGACCGTACAGCACCACTAAGCATTTTCGCCTGCTCCCGTTCGGGAGTGGGCCTCTTTTCTCACAGCCAACCTTCTGCTTTTCCTGAGATTTAACAAATCAGATCTCGCTCTCATTGATTATCCATACAAAATGTAATGATTTATTTAATTACATAATTAATGACGAGGGAGCATCATGATCACCATTGAGTTTATTGTCATCCTCCTGTGCCTGCTGACAGGCACCCGTTTTGGCGGGATGGGACTCGGGTTAATAAGCGGTATCGGCCTTTTTATTTTGACGTTTATCTTTGGTCTGCAGCCCGGTAAACCCCCGGTTGATGTGATGCTGACCATCCTCGCCGTGATCGGTTGTGCGGCTACCCTGCAGACGGCAGGCGGCCTGAATGTGATGATGCAATTTGCCGAGCGCCTGCTGCGCAAACATCCTCAGCACATCACCCTCCTCGCCCCCTTTACCACCTGGATGCTGACCTTTCTGTGTGGTACCGGGCATGTGGTATACACCATGTTCCCGATTATTGCCGATATTGCCCTAAAAAAAGGGATCCGCCCGGAACGCCCGATGGCCGTCGCATCGGTGGCATCGCAAATGGCGATTACCGCGTCTCCGGTCTCCGTTGCCGTGGTGTCGCTGATATCGATCCTGGGTGCCCAGCACGGCATCGGTCACGCGTGGGGGATCCTCGAAATTCTCGCCGTGTCGGTTCCCGCCTCGCTGTTTGGTGTGGCGATTGCCGCCCTGTGGAGTTTGCGCCGCGGGAAAGATTTAGCCGATGACGTGGAATTTCAGGAAAAGCTGAAGGATCCGAAACAGCGTGAGTTTATCTACGGCGGAACCGAGACGTTAATGAATCGACGTTTTCCGAAACAGGCCTACTGGTCCACGTGGATTTTCTTCGCCGGGATCGCGGTGGTTGTCCTGCTTGGCGCATTGCCTGAACTGCGCCCGGCGTTTGAGGTGAAAGGCAAACTGACGGCGCTGTCGATGAACCTTGTCATCCAGATGATGATGCTCATTGCGGGTGCGGTGATGCTGGTCGCCTGTAAGGTCAATGCGGCAACCATTTCTAACGGCGCGGTATTCAAAGCCGGGATGGTGGCGATTTTCTCAGTGTTCGGGGTGGCATGGATGAGTGATACCTTTTTCCAGGCGCATCTCGACGAGCTCAAGCTGGCGCTGGAAGGGGTCGTGAAAAGCCATCCGTGGACCTATGCCATCGTGCTTTTCCTGGTCTCTAAACTGGTGAACAGCCAGGCGGCAGCGCTGACGGCCGTTGCCCCGATGGGCCTGATGCTGGGTATCGATCCGAAAATGCTGATCGCTTTCTTCCCGGCGTCGTATGGCTACTTTGTGCTACCCACCTACCCAAGCGATTTGGCCTGCATCGGTTTTGACCGTTCAGGGACAACCCGTATCGGCAAATTTATCATCAACCACAGCTTTATCCTGCCGGGGTTAATCGGGGTGAGCTGTGCATGCGCGGCAAGTTATTTGCTGGTGCAAACTTTCTTTTAAACGCTTTCCGGGCGACAGACGCTGTCGCCCTTCTCACATTGCTTAACGTTAGTGAGACTCGCCCTGCGGCGTGAATCGCAGTTCAATCAGCGCGATAGCTTTCTGGATCGCCCGAAGCGTGACCGGATCTGCCGCCGCGGGATGGCTGGTAAAATCGATGTTTTTCAGCTGGGTGGACATCTTCTCGCGTACTTCGACCGGCGCAATAACATCTAGTACATCAAGGATTTGTTTGATGACCAGCTGGCATGCGACGACATCAGACACCAGCTCCTGATCGGCGCTCAGGTTTTGAGACATGGGGTTTCTCCTTATTTAAAGGCCGCCATAGTAACAAAACACGCCCCCTTTCATCTCCCTTCTGGCGATCGCAGGCATAAAAAAACCTGCCGAAGCAGGTTTTTTTATCAGAACATTGCGCCTGGCGGCACGTCTTTAAATGTGTTGCAGTAGTTAGCCCACATGCTTTTCAGGATTTTGCGCAGTTTCATTGTGATGCTCCATTAACTTGTTATACAACTTTATCGTCAATGTGCCTATAATATGACCACCATCACAAAAATCAATATTTTTGTGACTCACATCACAATTTTCTCTGCATACAGCCACGCATTTTAGCCGACAATCTCGCGCACAAAAGCCTCGATCTCTTTGTCCTGACAATTTTCAAAGAAGCACTGCTGGAAGCGCTGGCCGGATACGGCAGTTTTCACCAGCTCAGGATCGATAGCCCGTAACGTGTCCAGATAGTTCTCTTTCACCACAGCCGCTTTCACCTGATTCAGGATCCCCGCGTTACGGACCTGAGGCTCCTTACGCTCTGGTGGGTAACCTTCTCCCTTGCGCCCGGTGAACGCTTTTTCGAAAATAAAGCGTACGTTCAGCTCAGCGCCCCAGCCAAAGCCTTTGGCAAACGGCAGTGAAAGCGCGTTACCGTTGTTGATCTGAGCGAAGAGAAACGCATCCGCAGGATCGATGCAGTAGCCGCAGATCACGCCCGGGTGGATGTTCAGCGACATCAGCGCCCCCTGGCCCGTTCCACACCCAGTCACCACAAAATCAACGGCCTTCGCGTTCAGCAAAATGCTCGCCATAATGCCCAGATGGATATAGGTCAGATGATGGTCGTTCTCGTCGCTCATCCCAACGTTAAACACCGGGAACCCTTTTTCGTCGGCGACCGTTTTTAACTCTTTCAGTATCAATGGATTTTTAGCGGCCTGGCTGTTTTCCATCATCAGTGCGATTTTCATTGTCTCTCTCCTGAATGCGTTACGGGAGTGCCCGCTATGGATACGTTGTCATCATCACCCTACTATCTGACAAACGCACTTTCAAATTAAATGAAAGATTGTTTTAAAAAAATGAAGTAGGACTCACAATTTTCACCCTGACAATGGCTTAACCCGCCCGTTGCAAAGAGAAAGGGTAGATTATCTGGCTATTCCAGCCATTGCACCGGACAGCGACAGGTACGATAACGTATTTCCATCTACTTAGAGCGAACCATGAAAAGAGTCTACGTTGTCGGTACGATCCTGCTGCTCGCGGGATGTAGCATCAACCGCCAGGCACAGGTGAGTAGCCTGGATGCGCCGAACGGGATAGTCCGCCTCGACTATGGTCAGGCCGCGCTGCAAAACGCCTGGTCTGATGAATATGTTAATAACGGCACCGCAACTAAAGCGTGTCAGGGCATGGGATATGCCACCGCGTCTGCCTATGGTCAGCCCATTAAAACCTGCACCCTGATTAGCGGCTCACTGTGTCTGAACGAGAGCGTCACTATCCAGTACAAATGCATGGGTTATGCTGTTAAACCGGCCTCTAATAACCCGTGGTATTAATCTGCGCTGCCAGTCCTGGCTGGCAGCCAGTAAATAAAATAATTCTCATTTATAAATATAAAAAATTGCCAATGCGTTTTATTCCCATTCGTATTTTTAAATAAGCAGATATTTATTTTACTTTTTGCATATAATTAAATAACAAATTATAGTGTCGCTCATTGTGAACCAGAAATAATAAACCGGAGCGTCACCATGCTGAAAACTGAAATGATCGACAAGCTCAATGCTCAGATGAATCTTGAGCTTTTTTCATCCCTGCTCTACCAGCAGATGAGCGCCTGGTGCAGCTATCACAGCTTTGAAGGTGCCGCCGCGTTCCTGCGTCGTCACGCGCAGGAAGAGATGACCCACATGCAGCGTCTCTTTGATTATCTGACAGATACCGGCAGCCTGCCGCGCATTGATAACGTGGCATCGCCGTTTGCGGAGTATGGCTCGCTTGATGAACTGTTCCGTGCCACTTACGAGCACGAGCAGCTGATCACCCAGAAAATTAACGAACTGGTGCATGCGGCAATGACCAGCCAGGATTATCCAACCTTTAATTTCCTGCAGTGGTATGTCGCTGAACAACACGAAGAAGAGAAGCTGTTTAAATCTGTGCTGGATAAATTGTCGCTGGTCGGTAAAACCGGTGAAGGTCTTTACTTTATTGATAAAGAACTCTCAACGCTGGATACCCAGAATTAATATCGATAGGGCGCTGACTTTCAGCGCCCTATTTTTTTACATGCAGCCAGCACAGCTCGTACAGCGCCAGTCATGCGGATTTATGGCCTGGAAAAAGTATCGATAGTTGGCCGTCTCAAGGGGAATACCCGCATCAAAGAAAACATCCGTCAGCCAGTCCACGTTTTCGATAATCCACTCATCTTCTTTTAACCCCTGTGCGAAGGTCTCATCCTCCGGATCGATTATCGAATAAATAGCCCAGGTTCCCATATCTTTCTCGCGTCTGGATTCCGGCAGTACCAGCGCCGTATTCTGCCAGCTGATGATCCAGTGGCCGTGGCATAACAAATTACCGCCCCGGCTCCAGGCCGCCGTAAATGGATTCTCTCCCGCCATCAGAACCTCACTTTATTTTATATTTTGCAATTTCTGTTTAAATTACGCCTGATTTTCGCGCAATCCTATTGTCCTTATGAAGTAGGCCCTCGTATCAGAAGGATCAGTGACTTACCGGGCAGCTTATGCCCGCCAAAAGTGTAAATTTTATATTACACAGCTTGTAACGGTGATTTGACGAAATACGGCTTTTCCCTTACTCTGCGCCGCAGATTTTGTCGCGATCGTGAAGCGTTGTAGAGGAAAGCGTGAAAAACAGAACCCTGGGAAGTATTTTTATCGTCGCCGGAACGACGATTGGCGCAGGAATGCTGGCGATGCCGCTGGCCGCCGCGGGCGTCGGATTTGGTATGACCTTGTTGCTGCTGGGCACACTCTGGGCATTAATGTGTTACACCGCGCTGTTGCTGCTTGAGGTGTATCAGCACGTGCCTGCCGATACCGGGCTGGGTTCGCTTGCGGCACGCTATCTGGGCCGTTACGGCCAGTGGATTACCGGCTTTAGCATGATGTTCCTGATGTATGCCCTCACTGCCGCCTATATTAGCGGTGCCGGGGAATTGATCGCCTCAAGCGTGAACGACGGGTTCGGTTCGGGTATCACCCCGGCGACGGGGGCCATCTTCTTTACGCTCATCGGCGGCGGCGTGGTCTGTGTGGGCACCTCGCTGGTCGATCTGTTTAACCGTTTCTTGTTCAGCGCCAAAATTCTCTTTCTGATCGTAATGCTGGTTCTGCTGGCACCGCATGTTCACAAAGTCAACCTGCTGACACTGCCGCTGGAAAAAGGGCTGGCGCTTTCCGCGATCCCGGTCATTTTTACCTCATTTGGCTTCCATGGCAGTGTGCCAAGCATTGTCAGCTATATGAACGGCGATATTCGCAAGCTTCGCCGCGTGTTTGTCATCGGTAGCGCCATCCCGCTGATCGCCTACATTTTCTGGCAACTGGTAACGCTGGGCAGTATCGATTCTTCCACTTTTATTGGCTTGATGGCGGAACACGCCGGTCTGAACGGTTTTCTGCTGGCGCTGCGTGAAGTGGTCACGTCGCCACACGTGGAACTGGCGGTACACCTGTTTGCCGATCTGGCGCTGGCCACGTCATTCCTGGGCGTGGCGCTCGGTCTGTTTGATTATCTGGCGGATCTGTTCCAGCGTCGCAATTCCGTCTCCGGTCGCTTACAGACGGGGGCGATCACCTTTCTGCCTCCGCTGGCCTTTGCCCTGTTCTATCCGCGCGGGTTTGTCATGGCGCTGGGGTATGCGGGGGTGGCGCTATCCGTCCTTGCCCTGTTGCTCCCTTCTCTGCTGGCGTGGAAAAGCCGTCAACAGCATCCCCGGCAAGGGTACCGGGTGGCGGGCGGAAAACCGCTGCTGTGCATTGTGTTTGCCTGCGGGGTGGTCATTATTCTGGTGCAATTCTTAATTGCGGCGGGAATGCTGCCGGAAGTGGGGTAAAAAAAAGGGGGCTATCAACAGCCCCTTTTTTTATCAGTGCAGGCAACAGCTCTTAAACTTCTTCCCGCTGCCGCACGGACACGGATCGTTACGCCCGACCTTTGTGCCGTTCACAATCGGTTTCTGCGCTTCCGGCTGCTGAGGGTTAGCTGACCAGTAGTCGTACAAACGCAGCGCCGCTGGCTGAATACGCTCGATGCTGGCGATGTACTCCTCTTCGCTCAGGGCATCCAGTTTCTCGCTGTGCTCTTCTGAGCCGTGAAGCGCAATGGCATCCAGATCCGCTTTCAGCTCTTCAGGCAGTGCAGACCAGTCGGTCAGCGACACGCCGCGCATATAGCCATAGCACCACTCTTCCACAACGGTGTAGCTCTGGCCGTCCACGTCGTTATAACCAAACATTGGCTCAAACTGTTCCGGGAATTCGCTCAGGCGCTCAGCAATGTCGTTCATATGCTTAAAGCAGAGATCGATAAAACGGTTCATTTCACGATCGTTTTTCCAGCGCGGGATATATTTCTCGCCGCCCCATACCGCCACCAGCCAGGTGTCTGGCTCGACAACCACGGGGCCGGAAAGCACTGCCGTAAGCATGCCGTCCAGTTCGGACACGTCAATCACGGACGCATCGTCATGACCGTAAGACATTAACGTCTCTTCCAGCCACTCCATTTCGCTTTCATTTAATGGGCCTTCAGTCATTGCTGACACTCCTGATCAAAAAGGAAAGGATCCTAACACATATCGTACGCCTTTCCCGGCGGAAGTTACGCGAATTATTGCTGCAAAAACGTGCAAATCGTGACCCTTGCACAACTTATGGGCTTTATTGTTAATGAGATGTGATCTCCGCTGTAATTTCAGTGCGTCCCGCAAGGCTGCGTACAACGGCGCTCTATACTCAACATGTCGCAACGCCGTCAACAGGTTAACCATTCTGGCAACGATTTTGCTTAATCTTCAGCACGCGACACTGCGCATGGAAACCTCGCCGTATTAAGCAGGATGCTGACCGTATCTTGTTCGTAACATCATTTTTCTCGCTCGTGTTTTTGATTGGCTGCGCCGTCGGGCGTTCGGGTTTACACCGTGGTGCAAAAACCTCTTTGCTAAGGAACACAATAATGTCGCTGAAATTAATCAGAACTCCTCTTTCTCTTGTGTTGGCCGGTTGTCTGGTGACGGCATTTTCCGCCCGGGCAGATATTGTCATTGGCGTGGCCGGGCCATTCACAGGCCCCAATGCCACCTACGGCGATCAGTACTGGCATGGCGCAACACAAGCTGCAGAGGACATTAACGCCGCTGGCGGGATCAACGGTGAAAAAATTAAGCTGGTTCAGGGAGATGATGCCTGCGAGCCCAAGCAGGCCGTTGCCGTCGCCAACCGTTTAGTCGACCAGGATAAAGTCAACGCGGTAGTCGGCCATTTCTGCTCCTCGTCCACCATGCCCGCCTCCGAGGTATACAGCGACGCGGGGATCATCGCCATCACACCTGGCTCCACCAACCCGCTGATTACCGAACGCGGCATGAGCGATATGTTCCGCATGTGCGGCCGCGATGACCAGCAGGGCCAGGTCGCCAGCGATTTCATTATCGACAAGCTGAAAGCCAAACGGGTAGTGATCATTCATGATAAAGACACCTACGGCCAGGGCCTGGCGGACGCCACCAAAGCCGCACTGGCAAAACGCGGCGTGCAGGATGTGATGTACGAAGGGTTATCCCGCGGGGAAAAAGACTTTAACGCCCTGGTCACCAAAATTGGGGCGCAAAAACCGGACGTGGTGTTCTTCGGGGGCTGCCACCCTGAAGCCGGTCCGCTGGTTCGTCAGATGCGCGAACAGGGGGTGCAGGCAAAATTCTTCTCCGGCGACTGTATTGTCAATGAAGAGATGGTGACCGCGGCGGGTGGCCCTCAATATACCAACGGCATTTATATGACCTTCGGTAAAGATCCGCGCCTGATCCCGGACGGTAAAGCGGTCATTGAGAAATTCCGTGCGGGTAAATTCGAACCGGAAGGTTACACCCTCTACTCCTATGCCTCCGTGCAGGCTATCGCCGCGGCATTCAAGGCTACGGGCGGCAAGGATTCAGCCAAAGCCAGCGAATGGCTGAAGGCGAATTCGGTCGATACGGTGATGGGTAAAAAAGCCTGGGACAGCAAAGGCGATCTGAAAGTCTCTGACTACGTGGTGTATCAGTGGGACGACAAAGGTAAGTATAAGGAAGTGCCGTAACGGGACGGAGTCACGCTCAACGTCGGCAGGGCCGCCTGCCGACGCAAACAACACATCTGGCTGCGCGGGTTGCGCGGCCGTTATAAAGAGCGCGCTAAGATGAGTACATTCTTCCTGCAACAGTTAATTAATGGCTTAACGCTGGGCTCCGTCTACGGACTGATCGCCATCGGGTATACGATGGTGTACGGCATCATCGGGATGATTAACTTCGCCCATGGCGAAGTGTATATGATCTCTGCCTATCTCTGCGCGATTGGCCTGGCGCTGCTCTCCTTCTTCGGCCTGCAGTCATTCCCACTGCTGATCCTCGGCACGCTGGTATTCACCATGGTGGTCACCGGGGTGTATGGCTGGACCATCGAACGCATTGCCTATAAACCGCTACGCAACTCCACCCGTCTGGCGCCGCTGATCTCCGCCATCGGCATGTCACTTATCCTGCAAAACTACGCGCAACTGAGCCAGGGGCCGCGTCAGCAAGGGGTTCCCACCATGCTGGATGGCGTGATTCGTCTGCATCTGGGAGAGGGGTTCGTGCAGATCACCTACACCAAAGTATTCATTCTGCTCGCCTCCTTTGCCGGGATGCTGTTACTCACCTGGATAATCAGCCATACCCGGCTGGGACGAATGTGCCGCGCGGTACAACAGGATCGAAAAATGGCCTCCATTCTGGGGATAAATACCGACAGGATTATTTCACTGGTATTTGTCATCGGCGCGGCAATGGCCGGTCTGGCGGGGGTGCTCATTACCATGAATTACGGCACTTTTGATTTCTACGTCGGGTTTGTCATTGGTATCAAGGCCTTCACGGCCGCGGTGCTCGGGGGGATCGGCTCTTTGCCCGGCGCGATGCTCGGCGGGCTGATTCTGGGGGTGGCGGAAGCCCAGTTCTCCGGCATGGTGAACTCGGACTACAAAGATGTGTTCTCGTTTGGGCTGCTGGTCATGATCCTGATTTTTCGTCCTCAGGGGCTGCTCGGCCGCCCTGTTGTGGCCAAAGTGTGAAGGAGAAAACGATGACATCACACGGTTTCTCCCTCAAGCGCTGCCTGCTGGACGCGATGTTTTCCGGGCTGATCGCATTGATTATTTTTGGCCCGATTGCAGGCGTGGTGCTGGACGGGTATAGCTTTAACTTTGCCGGACAGCGACTGGCCTGGATGGTCGGCACAGTGATGGTTGGGCGTTTTCTGCTGAGCGCTTTTTTAAGTACCGCTGCGGGGGCCCGTTTTCAGGCACGGTTCGAGGCCGACAGCGCGGGGGTATATGTTCGCCCGCCGGAATACAAAAGCCGCCTGCGCTGGGTTATTCCTCTGGCGATCGCCCTTGCGATCTGCTTCCCCTTTGTCGCCACCAAATACCTGTTGACGGTTGCTATCCTCGGGCTGATTTACGTCCTGCTCGGCCTCGGGCTGAATATTGTCGTGGGTCTGGCCGGACTGCTGGATCTGGGGTATGTCGCCTTCTACGCCATCGGCGCTTACGGACTGGCGTTGGGGTATCAATATCTGGGACTCGGATTCTGGAGCATGCTGCCGCTGGCGGCAATCATGGCCGCTGCCGCCGGTGCCCTGCTCGGCTTCCCGGTGCTGCGCATGCATGGCGACTACCTGGCGATTGTGACGCTCGGGTTCGGGGAAATTATCCGTCTGGTGCTGAACAACTGGCTAACCTTTACCGGCGGGCCTAATGGCGTGTCAGCCCCGCCGCCCACGTTTTTCGGTCTGGAGTTTGGTCGACGCGCCAAAGAAGGTGGCGTGCCATTTCATGAGTTTTTCCATCTGACGTACAACCCGAATATGAAGTTTATCTTTATTTACGCGGTGCTGTTTCTGGTGGTGCTGCTGGTGCTTTATATCAAGCATCGCCTGACGCGAATGCCGATTGGCCGGGCATGGGAAGCCCTGCGGGAAGATGAAATCGCCTGCCGCTCCATGGGCCTCAACCATGTGCTGGTTAAACTTTCGGCCTTTACGCTGGGCGCGTCAACGGCCGGGATTGCGGGCGTGTTCTTTGCCACCTATCAGGGTTTTGTGAATCCAACCTCATTCACCTTTTTTGAATCTGCGCTGATCCTCGCCATCGTGGTGCTGGGCGGCATGGGCTCAACGCTTGGTGTCGTGCTGGCAGCCTTTGTGCTCACCGTGACACCCGAACTGTTGCGCAGCTTTGCTGAGTATCGCGTCCTGCTGTTTGGCATGCTGATGGTGGTGATGATGATCTGGCGTCCGCGCGGGTTGATCCGCATTAACCGCAGCGGCTTTGCCGTGCGTAAGGGCGTGGCGCCATGAACGGAACGATTTTAAGCGTAGAGCACCTGATGATGCATTTTGGTGGGATCAGGGCGCTTAATGACGTCAATCTCGACGTGCAGCGCGGCTCGATTACCGCCCTTATCGGCCCAAACGGCGCTGGCAAAACCACCGTCTTTAACTGCCTCACCGGCTTCTATAAAGCGTCCGGCGGGAGCATCCAGTTTACTGCACGCAACAAAACGACCAACGTCATTCAGGTGCTCGGGCAAAAATTCCAGCCGGGTGACTGGATAAATCCAGCACAGTTGGGGCAGCGCCTTTTCTATAAGATGTTTGGCGGGACGCATCTGGTTAACCGCGCCGGGCTGGCACGTACTTTCCAGAACATCCGCCTGTTCCGTGAGATGTCGGTCGTTGAAAACCTGCTGGTCGCACAGCATATGCGCGTTAACCGTAATTTGCTCGCCGGAATTCTCAATACTCCCGCTTACCGACGGGCAGAGAGCGACGCCCTGGACAGGGCCTTCTACTGGCTTGAGGTGGTGGATCTTGTGGATTGTGCCAATCGCCTGGCGGGCGAGATATCCTACGGCCAGCAGCGGCGTCTGGAAATCGCGCGAGCCATGTGCACCGGACCAGAAATGATTTGTCTGGATGAACCCGCCGCCGGGCTCAACCCGGTTGAAACGCACAAGCTGAGCAACATTATCCGCTTTCTGCGCGACCACCACGGCATCACGGTACTGTTGATTGAACACGATATGGGGATGGTGATGGAGATTTCGGACGACATTATTGTGCTCGACCATGGAGACGTCATCGCCAGAGGGAAACCCGAGCAGATCCAGCATGATGAAAAAGTGATTGCCGCATATCTGGGCACCGATGAAAGCGAGGTCAATCTATGAGCACTCCGATGCTGGCCTTCCGCGAAGTGGACGTATTCTACGGCGTGATCCAGGCGCTGAAACAGGTAACTCTTGAAGTAAACAAAGGGGAAACCGTGGCGCTGATTGGTGCTAACGGCGCGGGTAAATCGACATTACTGATGTCTATCTTCGGCCAGCCGCGTATTCGCAGCGGGCAGATCGTGTTTTGCGGAGAGGACATCAGTCATAAATCGACCCACTATGTCGCCTCCGAAGGCATTGCCCAGGCGCCGGAAGGACGACGCATTTTTCCCGATATGACCGTGGAAGAGAACCTGCTGATGGGGACCATCCCCATTGGCAGTCAGTTTGCGACAGAAGATATGCAAACGATGTTTGACCTCTTCCCTCGCCTCAAAGAGCGGCGTAAACAGCGCGCGATGACCATGTCCGGCGGGGAACAGCAGATGCTGGCCATCGCCCGGGCGCTGATGAGCCGCCCTAAACTCCTGTTACTGGATGAACCCAGCCTCGGCCTGGCCCCGATTGTGGTGAAACAGATCTTCCAGACGCTGCGCGAACTGGCCCGCAACGGGATGACCATTTTTCTGGTGGAGCAGAATGCGCACCACGCGCTGAAGCTTTCTGACCGCGGCTACGTCATGGTTAACGGGCAGATCCGCCTGAGCGGCAGCGGTGAGGAATTGCTGGGAAATCAGGAGGTGAGGAAGGCGTATTTGGGCGGGGTGTGATGTCAAAAACAGGTCATTAACTTCTTGAACAGCAGATCGCGCCAACATTATTTATTTGTTGAATTTCCCTTTATCCCAGCCTTCACCGCGAGCAGTTAAATCGACCGATGGCGCGACCGCTATCCCCTCAGCATCATAAAAAAATGCGGAGGTCGTAAAGTCGTATACGGTGCCGTGAACGGTGAAAGAGATGTTATTTCCGATTCCATCAACTTTTGCACGTGGCGTGTTCGCTGTAAGCGTGGGGGCGATGTGCTGCTTTTCGAGACCCTCCAGGGGATCGCCGTCATACTTGCTCGCCAAAAAATAGCGGTATACGTCCCCTGTTGTCGTGTCCGGTTCTGCGTATTCAGTGATATATAGCCACGTCCTTGGTGTGAGTTGACGAACCTCGTAAAGCTTGTCTCGCACAGTTAAGTGCTGAATATGCTGTAAATAGCAGTACATCGCGATCATAACGGCCATAATCACAGTGGCGGTCCAATGCAGCACTCTAAAAGTGGTGCTGTTTAGCATAGTCAATTCCCTGTTTTATCCAGAACTGATCAATCGGGTCATCGCCGAACGGTGGGTCTTGCATGAAATTTCCCCATTCTTCTCTTGATGTGCCCGCTTTCCACTGCGCCGCACCAGCGGCCATATGTAAAATTTCTGCCGGAATGCAAGCAGCATAACCCACTGCCCCGAAATGAAAGTTACCAAAATCAGCCCACAGCCGATTTTTTTGTTTGTAATCCCACGGCCCACCGTTTCTGACTCGATGATAAAACCAGATATACGTTAGCGGAGCGGCCATGTCCTGCACTTCGCACCGTGCTCTCGCGAGTCTGATGTGTTCCCGTAAAATCTCCAGCCCACGGGGTGGGTAAATTGGTATACATGCCATCCTTGATCTCTGTAGCCATGTAAAGCAGGCAACATAAAAGTAATTGAGATTGCGTATATTGCCCAAGATCAATTTAATATTTTTATTATTAATATCAATAAGTAACCTAATTTCATTTCAATCGCCAATGGCACAATGTGTATTACACGCTATCCAGTTTAAGCCGTTAATAGCCGTTTAATCATCAAAAAGGAGTTTTTGAAATGGCTATTCCTGCTTACTTATGGCTTAAGGATGACGGTGGTGCGGATATCAAAGGATCTGTTGATATTTTAGATCGTGAAGGGAGTATTGAAGTGCTTTCATTTAGTCACGGCTTATTGGTTCCGACCGATAACGGGACGGGCAAAATAACCGGTACGCGCCTCCATGCGCCTCTCGTAATCGAAAAAGAGTTTGATAGCTCGAGTCCGTACCTCTACAAAGCGGTAGCAACAGGCCAGACGCTAAAAAGCGCAGAGATAAAATGGTATAAAATCAACGATGCAGGACAAGAAGTTGAATACTTCAATATGTTGCTTGAAAACGTCCGGGTAGTCAGTATTAACCCCGTTATGCATAACTGCAAAGAGCCAGCATTACAGATACACAATCACAACGAAGGTATACAGCTCCGCTATGAGCGTATCACCTGGAAGTACTGCGACGGGAATGTCCAATACTCGGACGCATGGAACGAGCGCGTTACAGTCTAATGCAGGGCAGTTAATCCGCCTTATTTTTTGCAACCACTCTTGCATTAAGACCAGGAAAAGCAAATTTCAGACACAAAAAAACCACCTTTCGGTGGTTTCACGACACTGCTTATTGCTTTGATTATTCTTTGTTTCCCATGGTAGCCGGAGTGGGACTTGAACCCACACAGCGCGAACGCCGAGGGATTTTAAATCCCTTGTGTCTACCGATTCCACCATCCGGCCAGGGAAGAAAGTGGAGGCGCGTTCCGGAGTCGAACCGGACTAGACGGATTTGCAATCCGCTACATAACCGCTTTGCTAACGCGCCGTAAAACTTTTTAAACTGACACCCGCGATTGCGCATGTCTTTAATCTGGAGCGGGAAACGAGACTCGAACTCGCGACCCCGACCTTGGCAAGGTCGTGCTCTACCAACTGAGCTATTCCCGCATGTCATCAAGTTAACTGCTAACCACTTGATTTCATTATCGTCCGGCTAACTGTGCCGCCGTTCGATGCGTTGCATTCTACTGATATGACGTGATGAGTCAACGTTATTTTTTGCATCCCCGGATCGTTTGCTGAAAATTACGGCGAAACGATCACTGTTCAAGCAAATCTCCGCGTGCCGCGTTCAAATACTGCAGCATTGACCACAGTGTCAGCACCGCGGCAACCCACAGCAGGCCGATTCCCGCCCACTCTACCCAGGCGTTCGGACGCCACAGCATCCAGACCAGCGCCGCCATCTGCGCGGTGGTTTTCACTTTCCCGATCCAGGATACCGCCACGCTGCTGCGTTTACCCAGCTCAGCCATCCATTCACGCAGTGCAGAGATGATGATCTCACGTCCGATCATGGTGGCGGCTGGCAGAGTCACCCACCAGGTGTGGTAATGTTCAGCCACCAGCACCATGGCAATAGCCACCATCACTTTATCGGCCACCGGATCGAGGAAAGCACCAAAACGGGTGCTTTGGTTCCAGCGGCGCGCCAGATAGCCATCAAACCAGTCGGTGACCGCGGCAACCAGGAAAATCAGCGCACAGGCGAACGGTGCCCAGAGAACCGGCAAATAAAACGCGAGTACAAAGAACGGGATAAGCACGACGCGAAAGAGAGTGAGCAACGTAGGGATGTTATATTGCATAATGACGGTAACTATTTGTTGTCAGTAAAATTTAGCTCTATGTTGCTACAGAGCCCTCAATGTTTCAACGAGTAGTAGATCTTTTCTGCCAGCCCTTGCGAAATACCCGGCACTTTTGCAATTTCTTCCATGCTGGCGTTGAGTAGTCCTTGCAATCCGCCCATATACTTCAGCAGCATCTGGCGACGTTTTGGCCCAACGCCTTCAATGGTCTCCAGGGTACTGGTATTTTTCACCTTCGCCCGTTTTTTGCGGTGGCCGCTGATGGCGTGATCGTGTGACTCATCGCGAATATGTTGAATAACATGCAGCGCCGGGGAATCTGGCGGCAGGCTAAAGCCCTCACCTTCCGGCTCGAAGAACAGCGTCTCCAGCCCGGCTTTACGATCGGCCCCTTTTGCCACCCCTAACAGTAAGGGATGGTTTTTATCCCAGCTGACATCAAGGGATTCAAAGACCGCCTTCGCCTGGCCAAGCTGCCCTTTCCCACCGTCAATCAGGATCACATCCGGGATCTTGCTCTCTTCAATGGCTTTACCATAGCGACGGCGCAGCACCTGATTCATTGCCGCATAGTCATCCCCCGGGGTGATGCCGGTGATGTTGTAGCGACGATACTCAGCACGCAGCGGACCGTTCGCATCGAACACCACACAGGAAGCAACGGTCTGCTCCCCCATGGTATGGCTGATGTCGAAACACTCCATGCGTTTCACTTCCGGCAACTTCAGGAGCGTCGCCAGCGCCGTTAAACGCTGGCTGACCGTCGACTGCTGGGAAAGTTTTGTGCTCAGCGCTGTCGCGGCATTGGTACGCGCCAGCTTCAGATAACGCGCACGGTCGCCGCGCGGTTTGGTCTGGACATTCACCCGGCGTCCCGCCAGTTCGGATAAGGAATCCGCCAGCAGGGTTTTATCGGCAAGATTAAAATCAAGCAGGATCTCCGAGGGCAGCGTGCGCATCTGGCTCCCCTGCAGATAAAACTGGCCGACAAAGGTTTCAACCACTTCACCCAGCTCCGTACCGCCTGGCACTTTCGGGAAATAGCTGCGGCTGCCGAGCACTTTTCCCTGACGGATAAACAGCACATGCACGCAGGCCAGACCGGCATCAAAGGCAACACCAATCACGTCGAGATCGTCACCGGTGTTCGAAACAAACTGTTTCTCCGTCACCCGGCGCACCGCCTGGATTTGGTCGCGTATCCGCGCAGCCTCTTCAAATTCCAGTGCGGCGCTGGCCTTCTCCATACGGGCAATCAGCTGGGTCAGCACCTGATCGTCTTTACCGGCTAAAAACAGGCGCACGTACTCAACCTGCTGCGCATACTCCTCTTCACTCACCAGCCCGGCGACGCAGGGCCCCAGGCAGCGGCCAATCTGGTACTGCAGGCACGGGCGCGAGCGGTTACGGTAGACACTGTTTTCGCACTGACGAACAGGAAAGATTTTTTGCAGCAGCGCCAGCGTCTCACGCACGGCATAGCCGTTAGGAAACGGCCCGAAGTATTCACCCTTCGCATGTTTCGCACCACGGTGCATCGCGAGCCGGGGATGGGTATCGCCGCTCAGAAAAATAAACGGGTAGGATTTATCATCCCGCAACAGCACGTTATAGCGCGGCTGATAGAGCTTAATATAGTTGTGCTCGAGCAGGAGTGCTTCAGTCTCCGTATGGGTGACGGTGACATCAATATTCTGGATGAGCGCGACCAGCGCTTCAGTCTTACGGGAGGCAAGGTTGCTGCGAAAATAGCTGGAGAGGCGTTTCTTGAGATCTTTCGCCTTCCCCACGTAGATAACCGTACCGCCAGCGTCATACATGCGATAAACGCCAGGCTGGCTGGTCACGGTTTTCAGAAATGCTTTTGAATCAAATACATCACTCACTGACTTAATAACGTCTCCGCATTACACAGACCATGACGGATGGCAAGATGAGTCAGTTCAACATCACCGTGGATGTTCAGTTTACTGAACATCCGATAACGATAGCTGTTCACCGTTTTCGGGCTGAGATTCAGTTGCTCCGAAATCTCATTCACCTTCTGGCCTTTGGTGATCATCAGCATAATCTGCAATTCACGCTCAGACAAACTGGCAAACGGAGATTCGGTTTTCTCCGGCTCAATCTGGCTCAGCGCCATTTGTTGCGCAATGTCGGAAGCAATATAACGTTGGCCGGCAAAGACGGAGCGAATCGCGTTCACCACTTCCTGCGGCGCGGCACCTTTACTGAGGTAACCCGCCGCGCCCGCCTGCATCACCTTCGCAGGAAGCGGGTTTTCGGTATGCACGGTCAGCATGATGACTTTAGTGTCAACAAAGGTACGCGCGATTTTGCGTGTTGCTTCAAGTCCACCGATACCGGGCATGTTCATATCCATCAACACCACATCGGCTGAATTGGTGCGGCACCATTTTACCGCATCTTCGCCGCAGCAGGCTTCACCGGCAACTTTAATACCTTTTATATCTTCAAGAATGCGTCGTATCCCTGCGCGCACCAGTTCGTGGTCATCAACAAGAAGGACGTTGATCAAAGGGAATGTCTCCAGAATAGGGATAACGCTACTGAGTGATAATGAGGTTTATATTACCGTTTTTCCTCACAAGATTAAAACGTTAAAAAACCGGCTATTCGATTTCGCTCTCGTTTTTGGAAATTAGCCTGTACAGCCGCTGGAAACAAAGCCCGCTCAGCAAGCGCTTGTACGGCTTTTTTTAAGCATCTGTATTCAAAAAGTTACAAAAAGCGGCCCCCCCTCACGGGTAAAAAAACAGTTCTCAAATTTTTGTAACAATAATTAACGACAAGCGAACCGTCCATAAACAATTAATAATGTTCGACCGATGAGCAGTTTACTGGCAGGCGGTGTTTATGCAAATAAACAACCTGCGTAAAAGTATGAAAAACAACCGCTGCATTTTTTGGATCAGCTTGTGGTATACTCCGCCGCCTTGACTTGCATCATCGCGCGCGAGCGCTGTTTTATAACGAGGAAAATAAATGAGCACACCTGAATTTGCAACTGCGGAGAATAACCAGGAACTGGCCCAGGAAGTCAACTGTCTGAAAGCGCTGCTGACGCTGATGTTACAGGCAATGGGCCAGGCTGACGCCGGACGTGTGATCATTAAAATGGAAAAGCAAATCGCGCAGATGGAAGACCAGGCTGAGTCAGCGGTATTTGCCAATACCGTTAAGCAAATCAAACAAGCTTACCGCCAGTAAAACAAACGGCTGGATGCATTGCATTCAGCCGTTATCTCGTCTGGCACGCAGAACGTTCTATCCGCTCAGATTAACCCTGTCGCCGCCGCATAACATGCAATCTGCGTCTTGTTTGGCGCATTGAATTTCTTCTGCATATTCTTCTGATGGAAGTTAACGGTATTCTCCGAGATAGAGAGAATGATCGCTATTTCCGCCGACGTCTTCCCTTCCGCGGTCCATTTCAGAATTTCACGCTCACGTTTGCTGAATTTCATTTCAGGTGGCATCACCATCTCATCTTCGAAACGCAACAGGGTGGTTAACGCCATTTGCAGCAGCATTTGCAACCGCAACTCTATTTCTTCGCTCCCTATTCCACCCTCCAGTATGCTAGTACGAGAAACGGAGAGGAAACCGAGCGCGTGATTTGGCAGCATCAGACACTGGGTTATTCCCTTACGCAAGCCGTGGTCACGTGCGCCATTCCATAATGCCTGGGCATCCGCGAATAATTCATCCGTCCAGGGTAAATGGCCCTGAATGAAATTCTCCGGTTTCAGTACCGGATCAATGGCGAAATAATTCTCTGACTGATAATGCGCCATCCACCGTTGTGGATACGTAGCGTGAACAGATATCTTTGGCCGCGTAAATGGCACAGGATGGCGCACACAGAGTGCGTAATAATCAAATTCGAGCGCCTGAGTTTGTCGCTGTAGTTCCTGATATACCTCACTGACACAGGACAGCGCCTGAAACCGGAGGAAGCATTCCCGTCGCCAGGTGAAAAAGTCTGAATCCTTCATACTTACTAAATGAAGCCTCTGAAATGATATTCATTATTAAGGTGAATATAACCTAACACATAAAACTTATTTCTAACCACAAAATATCGGCAATAACACAATTAACTTTAGTTTTGATAAGGTTTATCTGAACTAAGCGGAATAAAAAAACATGAGAGACGACGCCGCGAGAGAATAATTTGCTCCAGAGGACAAATCTGGAGCAAATGCGCGCAAAAATGCTACTGCATAAGGAATTTTTCAAGGAATTGACGGGTTCGCGGCTGCTGAGGGTTGGCAAATAAACTTTCTGCCGGTCCCTGCTCCACAATCCGCCCCTGATCCATAAAAATGGCCCGGTCTGCCACGTCGCGGGCAAAGCTCATTTCATGGGTCACAATCACCATGGTGCGTTTTTCCTGTGCCAGCTGACGAATGGTGTTCAGTACCTCGCCCACCAGTTCAGGATCGAGCGCCGAGGTGGGCTCGTCAAAGAGGATAACATCCGGGCGCATCGCCAGCGCGCGGGCTATCGCCACACGCTGCTGTTGTCCCCCCGACAAACGACGCGGATAGCTGGTCTCTTTCCCGGCGAGCCCGACTTTTGCAAGCAACTCACGTGCGCGCGCCGTGGCCTCCTCTTTCGGTTCACCTTTGACGATCACCGGTCCTTCAATAATATTCTCCAGCACCGTCCGGTGCGGGAACAGATTGAAGTTCTGGAAAACAAACCCTACGTGCTGGCGCAACTGGCGGATCAGACCTTTTTGCTGGCTGATGGATTTACCGGTATCAATGGTGATCTCCCCGACCCGGATAGTGCCGCCCTCCGGCTGTTCAAGCAGGTTAATGCTGCGCAGCAGCGTGGTTTTCCCTGAGCCGCTCGGGCCGATAATCGCCACCACTTCACCCTTTTCAACCTCCAGATCGATTCCGTGGAGCACCGTTTGCCCGTGGAATTTCTTCACCAGGTTTTTAACGTCGATAGCACTCATTTTGGATCACGCTCCTGGCGGTTAAGCTGGTTTTCAAAGTAGTTTTGCAGGGCAGACAACACCGTCGCCATCACCCAGTAGATCAGCGAGGCCGCGAGGTACATGGTAAACACTTCAAGCGTGCGCGAGGTGATAAGCTGCGCCTGACGGAACAGCTCCGGCACCTGAATCGTCGCCGCCAGCGAGGTGTCTTTCACCAGGCTGATAAAGCTGTTGCTGAGTGGCGGCAGCGCCACCCGCGCCGCCTGCGGCAGAATGGCCCGGCGCAAAGTCTGCCACGGTGTCATACCGATACTGGCCGCGGCTTCCCACTGCCCTTTATCAATCGACGAAATAGCCGCGCGCAGGGTTTCCGAGGTATACGCTGCCGTATTGAGCGACAGGCCAATCATTGCAGCCGGGATCGGGTCCAGCTCAATCCCGAACTGCGGTAAGCCGTAGTAGATCATAAAGAGCTGCGCGATAAGCGGGGTACCGCGAAACACCGAGATATAAAAGCGAGCCAGCCAGCGCACCGGCCAGACGGGAGACATACGCATTAACGCCAGCACAAACCCGAGTACCAGGCCGAAGAACATGCCACCAATACTGAGCTGTAATGTAAACACCGCGCCTTTCAGCAGGAACGGCAGCGAATCGATAACCAGTTGAATACTTTCTTGCATTATTATTTTTCGACCTGATTTTTAGACATGAGGATGATAGGCAAACAGCGCGGGCGCCCCGCCGGTGTGCACAAATAAAATCGGCCCTTCATCCTTAAAGCGTTTCTGCGCAATGCCATCAATAAGCCCGGCCATCGCTTTGCCCGTATAGACCGGATCAAGCAATATCCCCTCGAGGCGCGCCAGCAGTTTAACCGCTTCCATCCCCTCTTCGTTCGGCGTGCCGTAACCCGGCGCAAAATAGTCGTCCCAGAGCAGAATATCGGCCTTTGCCTTCAGCTCCAGCTGCCCGGCCACCGCCTGCTGCAAGCTCACCACTTTGGGTTTCTGATCTGCAACGCTGCGCGATACCGTTACACCAATCAGCTCCACCTCCGGCAGCAGTTGCTCCAGACCGACGGCCAGCCCCGCGTGCGTCCCCGCACTGCCGGAAGCAACCACCACTGAGGAGAGACTTACCGCCCCCTCACACTGCTGAGCAATTTCCAGCGCGCTTTCCACATACCCCAGCGCACCCAGCGCATTCGACCCGCCCACTGGAATGACATAGGGACGGAAACCCTGTGCTTCCAGACGTGTGGCCAGCTCATCGAGTTGTGCGGTCGGGTCGGTTAACGCGTCGACCATTTCAACCTGGACATTAAACAGATCCAACAGCAGACGGTTTCCGTTGGTCAGGTAGTTTTCTGCCCGCGTACCGATTGGGTTTTCCAGCAATGCCACACAGTGCAGCCCGAGTTTTGCCGCCACCGCCGCCGTCTGACGAACGTGGTTGGACTGAATCGCGCCTGCGGTGATGAGGGTATCAGCCCCTTCGCGCAGTGCGTCAGCCGCCAGAAACTCCAGTTTGCGCAGCTTATTGCCCCCCATTGCCATGGGCGTCACGTCATCGCGTTTAATAAAAATATCGCGCCCTAAATAGTCAGAAAATCGCGGCAGATACTCCAGCGGCGTCGGCGCGCCGATAAATTCCAGGCGGGGAAAACGCGTTAAATTCTGTAGTGACATGGGTTCTCCGGTAACTCAGACAAAATGTGATATTTTTCATTATGCACGCAGACGCGTAAGAAATAAAAAAGGCGCTTTTAAAAGCGCCTTTTTTTAACGTCACAGACTTATTTGGTGACGTCTGCCCCAAACCACTTCTCAGAAAGGGCTTTCAGGCTGCCGTCTTTTTGCATATCAGCAATCGCGGCGTCGATCGCCTTGACCAGGTCTTCGTTACCTTTACGGATAGCAATACCGGACTCCTGACGAGAGAACGCATCACCGGCGACTGCCAGGGTGTTGTTGGTTTTCTTCACCAGATCCAGCGCCGCCAGACGGTCAACCAGGATGGCATCGATACGGCCAACGCGGAGATCCTGGTATTTTGTCGGGTCATCATCATAAGTGCGGATATCCACACCCTGAACGTTCTGGCGCAGCCACTCTTCGTAGTTGGTGCCCAGACCGACACCGACTTTCTTACCTTTCAGGTCCGCGGCAGTTTTGATTGAGCCTTCGTTACCTTTCTTCACCAGCGCCTGGATACCGGACACGGTGTACGGCGTGGAGAAGTCGTACTTCTTCTTACGCTCGTCAGAAATGGTCACCTGGTTAATCACCACATCAATACGTTTGGAGTCCAGCGACGCCAGCATACCGTCCCATTTGGTCGGTTTCAGGGACGCTTTCACGCCAAGGTGTTTCGCCAGTTCTTCCGCAAATTCCACTTCGAAACCGGTCAATTTACCGTCATCGCCCTGGAAGCTGAACGGAGGATAGGTTCCTTCCAGCCCGACCAGCAGCGTACCGCGCTCTTTCACTTTATTAAGCAGGTTCTCTGCGGCGAACGTTTTCACGCTCATGCCTGCGACCAGCGCAACGGCCATGACGCCCATCAGTGCCTGACGACCCAGAAGTGCTAATTTCATAAGTACCCCGATATAGTGGAATTTTTGAGTAGTGTAGAGAAATCGCCTGCAAGGTCAAAGGCGACTGCGCTACATCTTATTCTTTTTTAATATATATCAGAAGTTGTCCCGGCGTGGGCTTTCTGCTTTACCGCACCGGGCATTTGTACCTTATATTGTGCGTACTTGCGCAGCGCAATACGGTAGTTGTTGGTGCTGGTTGCAGGCAGCCACGGCTCCAGGTTTTCATCCAGATAACCGGTCTTGAGCAGATCGCGAGAAATATTGTTCACGGTCAGATGCTGCCCCAGGCGACGCAGGCGAACCACGTATTCGCGCACGGTACCGTGGCTCATCTCCGTTTGTTCAAACAGGAACTGTTTGAACCCGATAATATCGAAGAAGTCGCTTTGCTCTTTGCAGTGGAGATCGCCACAGAAACGGCAAAGCGCCACCCACTCTTTCTGCTCTTCGCGCCACGCGGCTTCGTCCATCAACGTGTCGAGACGAGAAATCGCAATTTTATTGACGATTTCGCCACGACGAACCAGCGTGATACGATCGAGTAACTTGTTACAGTGGGCGCAATGCGTCTGGCTGTGTTTAAAGTCTTTCAGGTAGCGGCTTAAAGGCCGTCTTTTAGATTGCTGCACCGTCATGATAACTCCTGGTTGTCAATACGTTGTGCGGCATTTTTCAGGTGAATCAATCACCTATAACTTACCCAGTTTGGTTCGTAAGCGTTTAATGGCCTGGCTGTGCAGCTGGCTCACCCGCGACTCCCCCACTTCCAGAACAGCACCAATCTCTTTGAGATTGAGCTCTTCCTGATAATAGAGGGTCAACACCAGTTGTTCGCGCTCCGGTAAAGCTTCAATGGCTTCCATGACGCGCTGGCGTAAATTACCTTCCATTAAATGGTGTAACGGGTTTTCTTGCTGGTGCTCATCCGTCACCAGCTCGATGCTATCGCCATGCTCTTCGCGCCACTCGTCATAAGAGAAGAGTTGGCTATTATTGGTATCGAGCAACATCTGACGATACTCTTCAACAGGAATTCCAAGCCGTTCCGCCACTTCCGTTTCCGTCGCGTTGCGTCCCAGTTCCTGTTCCAGCTGCCCCATCGCATGCGCCACTTCGCGTGCGTTGCGGCGAACACTGCGCGGCACCCAGTCCCGGCTGCGCAGCTCGTCCAGCATCGCGCCACGAATACGCTGAACTGCGTAAGTGGTAAATGCCGTTCCTTGCAGAGCGTCGTATCGGTCAACTGCATTCAATAACCCGATACCGCCCGCCTGTAGCAGATCGTCCAGTTCCACACTCGCCGGCAAACGCACCTGGAGGCGCAATGCTTCGTGACGCACCAGCGGGACATAACGCTGCCACAGCGAGTGTTTATCCATTACACCTTCAGCGGTATAGAGTGAATTCACGATAAACAGCCCTGCGTTAGTTGAGTTATCGGCATGATTATCCGATTCTGCAGGGCGTTCAATTGGGTGAATAGTGGGTAAAATAAGGGGTTATTTGGGGGGTTACCGATGCATGTCGGGATAACATGCATCCTGCAGTAAGAATAACGTCAGCCTTTTTTACACAGCAAGAATATGCTGGAACATAAATCAGGGTATTGATGGCCTAACTCGTAGCAGCCCTCAAGATATTCCTTCGAAATGATATCTGTCTGTAAAAGTTTGTCCCACTGGAAATTAGCGAGCGCCTTGAAAAAAATACCCGTGCGATACACAACGTTGAGTCCCGCAAGACGGGCATCTCTCTCAAGCGTATCCAGAGAATAAGTACAACGATGGCCATGCTGATACTCAGCCTCCGTCACCGCACTATTATGCGAAATTAATCCCATTTTAACGGCAATCTGTCGGGACGCGGCATGCGCATTAGGACAGACCAGAAAAAAGTGTCCATCATCCGTTAGCCATTCATCATTAATGCGTTTTAAGAGGTTAACGGGATCGTCAATATGCTCCAGCACATGGGTGAGAACAATATTGTCATAACGCGCAGGAAGCTGAACATCCTCAAAGCGGGAATGGACAAACGAGACGTTTTTTCCCAGGCGCTCACGGGCGATGGTCATCGCCTCTTCGGAAGCTTCCACGCAGGTGATGGCGTTGAATTTTTCAGCCAGGCGTGCGGTAAAATCACCTTTAAAACTACCCAGCTCAAGTAAATTACCTGGCTTAAAGAACGGTGTGAACGCACGGATCATAAAAGGGTGCATCACATCAAAATCAAAGTTATAGGCATACTGATGATCGGCAGTGTCTTTGATTTCCAGATTGTAATCACGAAGGGTCATGTTGTTATCTCACTCTGCAAAGTCATGGTTATCTTTGAAGCGTTTGATCGTCCGAAGATAAATCCATGCTTTAGATATAAACGTTGCGCCGACACGTTATTCTTATCGACTTCAAGATTAATTTCAGTCACACCCAGGGACTGTAAATGTTCAATGCTTTGAATTAATAGCTGACTACCCACACCGCAATGCTGAGCGTCAGGCAAAACGGAAACATTCGTAATAAATCCCTGCTGACGCTGGGCATCGTAATAGGCTGCAACCAGTCCGGTGAGCGTGGTGTTATGCCAGGCTTCGGTTCGCCATGCCCGCTCCGCTATTTTTTTGGCATAGTCCTGCAACGCGATTATTTCGGTAATAGACGCGACAAATAGCGGGTCACACTGATTAAAGTGTTCGACGATCTCCTCCGGTGAGGCGCGGTTCTGGCAAAACGTCCAGCAATTCATAACACCAGTTCCGCCAGGCCAAACCCTGCTTTGCCAAACGCATTACCGTTATAAAGCAAATAGACTTTTTCATCGCAGCGGAAAAGATGGGGATAGCACTGCATTTCGCTGTCCCAGTCATCCACGGACGCGAGCGACGCCATCTGGCTATCATCACGATGCCAGTGGTGTAAATCATCAGACCAGGCATAGCCCAGACGATAACCGCGCCCCTGCCCTGTGCGGAAATCGAAACACTCCCGGAAGCAAAAGACCATATGATACCGGCCATTGATTTCAATCACCGTCGGCAGCGCCTGACATTCGTCTTCCCCCAGCACCGAAGGAATGATTTGCTGGCTGTCACGCTGCCAGTGGATGCCATCGTCTGATTCCGCATGGGCAATTTTATAGATGCGATCCGGCACCGAATCCGGCGTGCGCTTTTTCCAGCCCGTGCCAAAGATGTACCACATATGGAAACGTTCACGGGTATGGATAACAAAGGCATCACCCACTAAGTGCGGCTCGTGCAATGAGGGGCCCATCACCGGCCCGGTACCGATGCGGGTGAAGTGTTCGCCATTGTCCGTACTTACCGCAAGACCAATGGCCGTATCAACCGAGACCGAAACGCGACGGTTCCACCCGGTTGTCCAGGCCATGATTTTGCCGTCGTGACGCAGAACGTTGCAGGGGAAAATACCGTGCTCGTCGAATGTGCCCAGTTCAGCAGGAGCAAGCACCGGCTCGGGACTGATGCGCAGCACCTCCCGCAGCGATTTATCCATATCCACATAGCAGACGCGGCTGATGAACTTTGCTGAGAGCTCCTCGCGCTCGCGGGTGGAGAAGTAGATGCGGACAAAGTCATCAAATACCAGCGCTTGCGGAGACTGGGCAAACCCCACCCCATTTGCCAGAGGAGGAAACTGTGACGGCGAATAGATAAGCCCGTGCTTACGCCAGTTCAGGGTTAGCATAATTTGCCCTCAAGTTGTGCCAGTCCAAAGCCATAGCGCCCCACCTGATCCCCCAGATAAGCCATATAAACAGTGCCATCCAGTTCGAATACGTGTGGGTAGCTGATCATCTCGGCATCCCATCCGGAAGCAGACACATCAATGCCGGCTTTGCTGTCATCCCGATGCCACGTGATCATATCCAGACTCCACGCGTAGCCGATCCGGTAACCGTTCTGTTTCCCGCGATAATGGGCGCTGTAGCGGTAGCAAAAAAACATATGGTATTTGCCGTTGGCGTAAAAGACATCCGGACTGGCCTGCGCCTCGTCCTCTTCGATACGGCTGGGGATCAGATCTTTATTCAGTTTTGTCCAGTTGATGCCATCGTCAGACGTCGCCATGCGGATCTTGTAGACCGGCTCTGCACGGCCATCCACCTGCTTCCATTTGCGACCCGCGATATAAAAAAGCTGCCACTGGTTATTGAACCTGCGAATTTTTGGCCCACTCATCACAAACGGCTCATCCTGAGAGTAACCGATTGCCGGCCCCGGGCCCGCTTTAACGAAGGTCTCCCCCTGGTCATGGCTTACTGCCATGCCAATCGCCACGTTGAACGGCACCGATTCGCAACGGGTCCAGCCCGCATACCAGGCTTTTACCACATCGTTATCGCGCATCACGGAGACGGGATAGGTTCCAAATTCGTCGAACTCTCCGTATCCCCCCAACGGGAGGATCGGTTCGCGGGCGACGCGCAACACGTGGAAGAGATCGTCACGTGCCAAATCCACCCAGGCGGAGTAGCTGACATATTTTCCCTGCTCATCGGCAGGTGGGCGGCAGGAGAAATAGACACGCACGAAATCATCAAAGATCAGCGTCGCCGGAGCCTGCGCAAACTCTTTAAGCCAGGGGCGATGAGTCACCTCCTGCGGGGTAAAGACCTTACCCAATTTTTTCCATGTAAACATATTAAATTAACTCATAACCATACTGGAGGCGACGAACCACCTCATCGCGAGGGTTAAACATCATGACGTCAATAATCGACAGCCAGGGAATAAACGCCGCGTCAGAATGCGGGTAGTGCCACGGCTGCGGCTGGATAAATTGCAGCGCAAGCCCACGATCGACAAAATCCTGCCGGGAATAGAGCGCCATGCCCCCCGGGGGATTAATATACGTACGGGCGTTCATCACCTGACAAATATCGATGACGCGATCCTGAGACTTTAATGCGTGATTCGCCGGTAACGCAGACGAGACAATCAGCTCGCAGGAGAAGCCGAAATAATCCCGTAGCCTGGTCAGGCCCTGCCACAGATAATTAAACAAGTTATCGTCCGGGTTCTGAATAATCTCCTCAACCACCGGCATTACCGCAGAAAATGACGGTGCGTGGCGATACGCGCCGACAATCTGATTGCACAGCTTGTTGCGGTCAAACGCTGCCGAAAGCTGCCGCTCCCTGATATCCAGAAAGTCCGAGTCCTTTTTTAGCGGCAGTGAGATTAACGACTCCGTACCGCGAACCTGGATACGGTTACGGTTAATCCACCCTTTTTTCGTGTACTTGATGTTGTCATACACCACGAAAGCATCAACGGCCGCCATAAGCTGAAAATAGCCGCAGTACGGGAAAAAATAGGGTTGCATAATCGCCAGCTTCATCGATTTCCTTTCCTATCCATTGACCACCAGCGCAGGCTCTGCCGCGCGAGCGGCATCGACAAACAAGCCCTGAATAATCTCTATAATGCGACGCTGATCGGCCACCGGCAGTCCGGGATAGATCGGCAGGCAAAGCACCGCATGAGAAATTTCATCGGCAACCGGGAGATGTTGTGCATTCGCCGTCGGGAAGTGGCGATACATCGGGAAGGCGCTGATAAGCGGGTAGAAATAACGCCGGGCATAGATATTATGCTTGCGTAATTCCGCATAAATCGCATCCCGGCTGACCGCCGAATCTGCGCGAATAAGTACCGGGAAATAGGAGTAATTCCATTCAATATTGCTGGCCGGTTTAATGTACTCCAGCGCCGGAAGCGCGGCATCGAGCAGCTCAACGTAACGCTGATAAATCACCGCGCGCTCCTGCAGTGCACTGTCGATATACTTTAACTGCAGCAGCCCCATGGCCGCCTGTACTTCATTCATCTTGGCGTTAATACCCGGCGCCATAACGATGGTTTCATCAGCAAAACCAAAGTTTTTCAGATAATCGATCCGCTGTTTGGTTTTGGCGTCGTGGCAAATAATGGCGCCCCCTTCGAAGGTGTTAAAAACCTTGGTGGCGTGGAAGCTCAGTACGGAGAGATCGCCATAATTGAGAATGCTGGCGTTATCCTGTTTGACGCCGAAACAGTGGGCCGCATCGTAAATCACTTTCAGCCCATAGGTATCGGCAATCTTCTGGATGCGTTCCATATCGCACGGAATACCGTAGCAGTGGACCGGCATGATGGCCGTCGTTTTAGGCGTAATCAGTTCTTCAATGCGGTCCGGATCGATATTAAAGGTGACAGGGTCAATATCGGCAAACACCGGCGTCAAATCATTCCACAGCAGGCTGTGAGAGGTGGCGACAAAGGAGTACGGCGTGGTGATCACTTCGCCGGTAATACGTAATGTCTGGAGCGCCGTCAGCAGTGCGAGCGTGCCGTTGGAGAACAGGCAGACATGCTTTACGCCAAGATAGGCCGCCAGCGCCTCTTCCAGTTGCTGATGGAATTGCCCGCTGTTGGTCAAAATTTTACTTTCCCACAAGGTCTCCAGGTAAGGGATGAACTCCTCAAGTGGCGGAAGAAGTGGACTGGTAACGTAGACATTTTTCATAAGTTAATCCTCAGTACCTGTTACCCGGAAACTGTGAGGTGCTTCATCAGCACACCATTTTCGCCAGGCCTCACGAAGGGCCTGCTGGAAAGGAATCGCCACATTGCTCTGCCCCTGAGGCGGGATCGTGCTCCGCATGTTCTGGCGCAGGGCATCGAGGGTTTCCAGTTGGGTTTGCCAGCGCACGGCTTTGTCGAAATAGTCCTGCTGACTGTCTGCAACAAATTCATCCAGCCCGTAGATATGCATAATCTCCAGCCCCTGGCGTGCGGGATACGTTGCCCCAGCCAGAGTCAGCGTTGGGACGCCCATCCAGATGCCATGGCTGGTGGTGGTGCCGCCGTTGTACGGGAAGGAGTCAAGCAGCATGTCCACTTCATGATGCATATGGAGATAGGCCTCCATTCCCGTGGTTTTACGGAAGATCAGCTGTTCATCCGGCACGCCCAGTGCATTCAGCTTTTTGCGGTAGCGCGCGATCATCGCGTCATCATCCATAAAACCAATCAGCAGCCGTGACGTGGCGTTATGCTGCAGAATGCGCGCCCACAGCGCGAACACCCGATCGTTCAATTTTTTAGGACGGTTAAAGCTACCGTAGGTAAACCAGCCGTTCTTCAGGGCTGGCAGCGCATTAACGGCAGGGCTGGACGCATCCGGCTCGAAGAAGTTATCGAGTGGGATCGCAATCAGCTTCTCCGTGAACTGCGCGTCTATCGCCGCATTTCTGACAAACCCGGTACTGATGATGCGGTAATCCATCTGCGTCATCCCGGTCGTGCCCGGGTAGCCCAGCCAGGTGATTTGCACCGGCGCAGGCTTAAAGGCGAACGCAGGAAGTCGCGTCCCGGTGGTATGGCCCGAGAGGTCAAACAGAATATCGATCCCGTCACTGTGGATCTGTTTTGCCAGCTCAACGTTATTGAGATCGGTAACGGATAACCACTTCGTCGAGGTGCTACGGAAGTGCTCCGTGACGGCGTCATCTTTATCGAGCGTGCTATAGCCGTAGAGGGAAAACTGTTTCCGGTCCATGCCATCCCAGAATGGCCGCAGGAAGCGGCTGACGGGATGGTTGCGGAAATCGCCGGAGACAAAGCCGACGCGCAGCGGCCGTTCAGGATCCTTGCTGCCCTGCCACGGCAGCGCCAGGCCGAATTTTTTCGCCCAAGCGCTTACCAGCTCGCCATAGGCAAGATGGCGCTCAAAGAGCACCTCCGGCGAGATGGAAAAATCGTGGGTCAGAACAAACAGCAGGCTGGTGAAGCAGTCAAAATCGCCCGGCGCAAACTCAAGCGATTTTTCGAGGAAATAGCGTGCTTCCGTTAGTTTCTGATTATCACTCAGAATGATGCCCATCATTGCGAGATGCAGCGGGTTCGTGGCGTTATAGCGCAAAGACTCCCTGGCACAGCGTTCAGCCATGGCCATGTTGCGGCGCGAGTGATAGACCACCGCCAGCGTATTCCAGAATGACGCGTTGTTTTTATTCAATCGCAGCAGCGCCTGGAGAATACGGGCTGAATAATGCAACTCACCTTTTTTCTGCAGCACGGTGGCCAGGTCGAACCAGATATCCTGTCCAGCAGAGTAGCGGCTCATCAGTTGACTGAGTGCCGATAAGGCCTCATCCCAGTCGCCCATCAGCAGGCTGGCGCGGGAATAGCAGCGAAGCATATGCAGATTATGGGGATCGTTTTCAATCTGTCCCCGGATGTAATCGCGCGCATCTTTTGCCAGCCCCGCGGCAATCAGGGCGTTTACGTTTTTGTAAATGAGATCGATGGCGGGATCCTGTTCATCCTTCTCCCCTGCCATTATCTGCCCGTCAGCAAGTAAACCGCCCTGCTGCGATCCGACATTAAGCAGCAACAGCGTATCGATGCTGCGTTTGAGATAGTCGACATCGCCCGGGCGTAAATAATGCTGCTGTGCTCTGCGCCATGCTTCAGGGGAGCCTTTCAACAGGCCTTTCGCTTTTAGCGCAGAAAAAAGCGCGCTGCTTCTGGCCTGATTGACATCCATGCCTGCCACCGCAAATTCTCGCTCTTCCTGACTGAGGGTGACGCGCGCGCCCCACAGATTAAGCGTGACGTCAGCGTCATCGCCGGCCTGAAGGGGGGCAATGAAGGCCAACTCACGTTCCGGTTGAACATTGTATGGCCCCGCTGAACCGGCCCAGTACAGCCCCGGAATTTGATTGAGAAACAGATCTTTCAGTGACTCAAGCACCTGCTGAGCGACATCCTCCTCCTTTTCAGGAAGACGGGTGTTGAACACCAGTTGTTCAAACGACAGGCTCAGCGGCCATGCGCCGCCAAGCAGATCGAGAATCTGCAGGGTCGTGGTATTTAGCGTTGAGAAAAACTTCCCTTCCGCGTTGGTATGCGCATTAACGACTTCACCCCGATCGTTGCGGTAACGTCTGAAATCACCGGCCCAGTGCAGCGCGTTTAAGCGGGTAAAATCCAGCGCCGCCGCGTCAAGGGCATCATCACGGGAAAGCAGACTGACGCGCTCGCGACGGTTGACGGCAAAATCGAGATATTGCTGCGCGGCAATCGACGCCTGGCCGGATGAGACCAGAGCGTGCAGCTGATGGATTTGCTCGCTAAAGCTCTCACCCGTTTCGTACTGCGGCAGCGCATCTCCCACGTAGCGTAACCCGCAGGATGAAAGGCTATCGTTGAAGTGAATGAACTGTGCACAGGTATGCGTGGCGCCTGCCAGGATCTCAATAAGGGTGGCGTCGTCAACGCGCTCCATCGCGAGCACATGTTGTTTAATCTCGCCTTCCGGCTGGGTCAGTGCCAGATAGCTGAGCATACCGCGAGCAAATGCCACCTTCTCTTCTGACCGGCCCGCAAGACGTGCGTGGAAGGCCAGCGCATCCTGGACATACTGCGCCGCGGACTCAGGCGGACTAAAGGTCTGGTGGATGGCAATCATGCCGTGCGCCGACAGATGGCGGCGACACCACTGCAACAGCGCGTCACGCTCTGGCATACCTGCAGGAATAAAGTCCCCGCGAATAAGAATGTAATCGAATTCTCCCGGCGACACGTTCAGCACATCGTGAAGACCTGCCGCAACCAGTTCGATATTGGCGATACCCAGACGCTGCGCCTGCCTCTGCCCCGCTGAAACAGCCTCTTCGTTACTCTCAATCCCTATCCCGACACAATCAGGCCAGGCCAGCGCAGCGGATAACAACACATCCCCCTGCCCGCAGCCTAAATCCAGGACGCGCGCGCGCTCAGGCGCCCCGGCAGGAAACTGATACAGAGCAGCGGCCGCCTGCAGGCCCGATAGCGTGAATCGATTATCTGGATACAACATACAGAGAAAGTTCCATGAGTTCAGTGGTTAGGCAAAATAGGTTTGTTGCATCGCAGCTTTGTAGTTCTGATACGCTTCGCCGCCTGATTTTTGCGTGGTCACTGTCCAGCTGAACGTGTCGTCGGTGTAGCGAATGTCGATCAGTTTCTCCAGCGGCTCGCGATGAATGGCCATCTGTTCAACCGCCGGTAGTGCATCCAGAGAAACCGAGAGTGCGACCTGATCAAGGAACCACTCCGCATTACCGCGGCGTAAATTCCAGTCAATAAAGGTGGCGACAAGCGAAAGGTATTTCCGCGAAAGCGCGCCCGGGACCGTATAGACAAAGCCCGCGGGAACCTGCTCCCACGGCGGCGCGCCGTTGCTGTAAGAGAGGACGATCTCGCTCTTCGGAAGATGTGGCGCAATATCTGACCAGTTCTTACGCACCAGACAGTCCGCATCAAGCACCATGATCGGGGACGTGAATACGCTCAGCGCATAGCTGAGGAAAACAAAACGTCTTGAGGCGTACCAGACGTTGATACCAAAAACAGGCGTAATGGTTTCGGCCGTCGCGGATATCACCATGCCCGGAAAACGCTGGTGCAGCGAATTAACGTGCGCCTTTGTCTCATCATCCGGGTTATAAAGATGCAGGTGAACGTTAAGCCGATCGCCATTGGTGTGGTAGACAGACCCTAACAGCGTGAGGGCATGATCGAAGTAATAGCGTTTGTCGCACGCCACCAGAACCGTGGTTTTTCCGTTTTCTTCGGCAGGAAGAAGCCACGCGTAGTGCGAAAAATCAGGCTCATAGTCAGGCATTTTCAGGGCGGAAAAATCGATGAACGATTCAGGACAGCCACCCAGCTTATGAATCCCCGTGACGATCATCAGCATCGTTAACGCGTCTTCACCAATATGTTCAGGATTGGCGGTCAGCTGCTGGATAAGCGTCTGCATCTGATTAAAATCATCTTCCATCAGACACACTAACAACAATATTTTCATCACGGTTGGGGATGGGTTCACCACCGCGTAGTAATTAGAAATCAGGAAGAGTGCGGCTTCAATTTCGTTAATACGGAAGAAGACCTGAATACCCGCCACCAGAAGATTAATGCTGTCGTCGTGCTGAAGCGCCTCTACCACCCAGCCGGTAATGGTGTCGCTCATCTCTTTTGAAAATGGCGTGGGCTTACCCTGATTTTTAAAATCAAACGCGGCGTTTGCGGCAGCAATCGCGCACAGCATGCGCTTAACGGCGAGCTCTTTGTCTGCATCCAGATCGGTCATGGCTTCCATGATCTGGGGTTCGAGCGTGGCAATATCGGAATTTTTATAATGCAGGATTTCGGTAACGATATGCGCAGGCAATGCATCCGTTTCCGGCAGGAAAATTAACCGTGAAAATTCGTCGCGGTAAAACTGATGCAGCGATCGTGTACGCTCGAACTTGTTCATCCCGATTCTCTTAGTAAGATTGCGATTCTTACCCATCGTACAAGGGAATATTCGGGATAATGGAAGGAACACCCCCGGGAATAATGGCTTATTTCGGAGATTGTCTGACGGGCAAAAAAAAAGGTTGCTGTTTCCAGCAACCTTTTGTGAAACAGGCGCGGCGATTAACGCAGCAGAGACAGCATTGCCTGTGGAACCTGGTTTGCCTGAGACAGTACAGAAGTACCAGCCTGCTGCAGGATCTGCGCGCGAGACATGTTGGAAACTTCAGTAGCGTAGTCAGCGTCCTGGATACGGGACTGAGCAGCAGACAGGTTGTTGATAGAGTTGTTCAGGTTGTTGATGGTAGATTCGAAACGGTTCTGAATCGCACCCATGTTAGAACGCGCGGTATCGATTTTCGCGATTGCAGCGTCAGCAGCAGAGATAACAGCCTGTGCAGAGGCGTTATCGGAGATTGCAGTGCTCAGGCCAGCGCTCAGGGTACCAGAGGTGGCGTTGATCAGCGCGTTGCTGTCGATGGAGATGGTGTCGTTAGAAGAAGTACCTGCACCAACCTGAATTTTCAGCGCGGTAGATACGGAACCGTCCAGCAGTTTCTTACCGTTGAAGTTAGCTGCGCCCGCGATACGGTCGATTTCAGCCAGACGCTGGGTGATTTCAGTGTTGATGGAAGTCAGGTCAGAAGAACCGTTAGTGTCGGTAGCAGCCTGAACAGACAGCTCACGAATACGCTGTAAGTTGGTGTTGATTTCGTTCAGGTTACCTTCAGCAGTCTGAACCAGGGAGATACCGTCGTTGGCGTTACGCGCCGCCTGGGTCATACCTTTAACCTGGGAGGTCATGCGGTTAGCAATCGCCTGGCCAGCAGCGTCATCTTTCGCGCTGTTGATACGCAGACCAGAGGACAGACGCTCGATAGCAGTGCCCAGAGAAGACTGAGATTTGTTCAGGTTGTTCTGAGTGGTCAGGGACAACAGGTTAGTATTGATAACTGCCATAATTTAATTCCTTCAAAAATGGTTTCTAGGGTCGGTGCCTTAACACTCACGGCGTCTCTCACCGTCATGAAAGTTATCGACGGGTCTGAATAAGACTTTAGAAATTTCGTCAAAAAATTATTAACCCAATGATTTTAATAAATTTATAGTTATTAAACTCTACCCAGAACGGCATCAGAAACCCTATTTTTGAGGAAATGTTTTCGCATTTTATTGTTCACGCGTTTTTCTTTTATATATGCCTCTCACGCGCCAATAGTGCTATATGGCCGTAAGGTTGAGCGCTATTCAGTCGATAATTTTTTTACCTGAAACGTAAACTATCTGCATAAGTCGCCGATAACTACCTGAAACTACCATTGGCTAAAGGAAATAAAAAAATGGCGAGTAGCTCAATCACTCTCTCTTCAGGCGCGACAATTACGAGTCTGGGCGTAGGTTCGGGTCTGGATCTGGCAACACTGTATAACAATCTCGAAACGGCTGAAAAAACCAAGCTGAACACCATCACCAATCAGCAGACCTCCTATAATGCCCAGCTGAGCGCGTTCAGTAAGTTGCAAAGTGCAATGACGTCACTGAATACCGCCACTGCAGCCCTGGGCAAAACGGATACCTGGAACGCGGCGTCTATTGGCTCGACCAACACCGCCTTCAGCGCCACGACCACGGCCGGTGCAGCGGTAGGTTCCTATAGCGTGCAGGTTAAATCGCTGGCGAAAGCCCAGGTATTAACCTCCGCCGTCCAGACCAGTGCCACCGCACAGCTGGGGGCGACCACCGGCACGACGCGCACCATCACCATCAGCCAGCCAGGCACCACCAAACCGCTGACGGTTGATCTTGCTGACGGCGACACCAGCCTGAACGGCATTGCCAGCGCGATTAACAAGGCTAACGGCAACGTCACGGCGACGGTAGTGAAGTCGAAGGACAACGAGTACACGCTGATGCTGTCCTCTAAAACCACCGGCACGGCCAATGACATGACGGTGACAGTGACCGGTGACGACACGTTAAAAGGCATTATCAGCTACGATTCAGCGACGAATACCGGCGCGATGAAGCAACAAACCGCGTCTCAGAACGCCGTGGTCACCATCAACGACATCGACATTGAACGTTCTACAAACACGATTAATGACGCGCTGCCGGGCGTGACCCTCACGCTGAAGGCAGAAAGCACCAAGAGCGAAAATTTAGATGTCACCCGCTCTACCGATGCCACCAAAAAAGCCGTGACGGATTGGGTCACCGCCTACAACTCCCTGCAGTCGACCATCGCCAGCATCACCAAATATGTGAAGGTGGAAGCCGGTGCCGATCAGTCTGCCAGCAACGGTGCACTGCTGGGTGACAACACCGTGCGTTCTGTGCAGTCACAGCTGCGCGATATGTTGACCGTCGTCCAGTCTGGCTCTTACGCGATCATGGCCCAGCTCGGTATTACCCAGGATCCTACCGTGGGTGCTGACGGCTCAATGGGTAACCTGAAAATCGACGATGCAAAACTGACAAAAGCACTGACCGACAGCCCGGAAGCGGTACAGGCCTACTTTGTTGGCGATGGCAAAACAACCGGTCTGGCCACGCAGATGGGCGCAACCCTGACCACCATGCTGAGTACGACCACCGGTAAAGAAGGGATCATCAAAAGCGCCACTGACGGTATCAACAGCACGTTGAAAACCCTGGATAAGCGCTACGACGCAATGGAAGCGAGCATCGAAGCCACGATGGCCCGTTATAAATCCCAGTTCAACAGTCTTGATACCATGATGAGTAAACTGAATAACACGGCCACCTACCTGAAACAGCAATTTAGTTCTTAGTCGTAAGGAACGTATATGTATGCACAAAATGGCGCCCGAGCTTATCAGCAGGTCGGGCTGGAAAGCGCGGTGCTAAGTGCCAGTCCGCATCAACTTGTCGTAATGCTGTTTGACGGGGCACTGAGTGCCCTTGTCCGCGCCCGGCTTTTCCTGGACGAAGGTAAAATCACCGAAAAGGGTGAAGCCTTATCGAAGGCAATCAATATTATCGATAATGGTTTAAAAGCCGGTCTGAATATGGACATCGACAGTGAATTACCGGGCAACCTTGCCGCGCTGTACGAGTACATGGTCAGACGTTTGTTGCATGCCAATCTGCGTAACGACGTGGAGGCGATTGTAGAGGTCGAAGCGCTGCTCAATAACATTGCGGATGCGTGGAAACAAATTGGTCCCAATGGTCCTTCTTCTCAGGATATCTATTGATGAATAATCCAGCGTCCGCTCTTGATAACTGGCAGGCCCTCTATAACCTCAGCCTTACCATGCTAAAACATGCTCGTTCCGGTCTCTGGGACGAGCTCATTACGCTGGAGATTTCTTATGTTCAGCTGGTAGAGAACATCTCCAAAAACCCTATATCCGAGGCACATCCATCGCAGATTGAGCAGGCACGTTTTTTACTCGAGAAGGTTCTGCAAAACGAGACCGAGTTAAAAATGTTGCTTGCCGCACGCATGGACGAACTGCGCAGCCTCATTGATCAAACCGGTAAACAGCAATCCATCACATCAACCTATGGAAAGCTGTCAGGGAATATTCTTTATCCAGAAAGTTTGACCCGCGACACACAATTATGATTTCTTCATCCATACTCCAGAAGTCAGCCAAACGGCTTCTGGAGCACGGACGATGAAAAACCCCACCCTGTTACAATGTTTTCACTGGTATTACCCTGCAGGCGGTGAATTGTGGCGAGAGGTCGCGGCATTAGCCCCCAATCTTAACGAAATCGGCATCAATATGATCTGGCTGCCCCCGGCCTATAAAGGCGCATCCGGCGGGTATTCGGTCGGGTATGATTCATACGACCTGTTCGATCTCGGCGAGTTTGACCAGAAAGGGAGCGTGGCCACCAAATACGGTGATAAAGCCCAACTGCTGGAAGCCATTGATGCGCTCAAGAGCAATGACATCGCGGTGCTGCTGGATGTGGTGGTCAACCACAAAATGGGCGCCGATGAGAAAGAGCAGGTTCGCGTTCAGCGCGTGAACGAACAGGACCGCACGCAAATCGATGATGAGATCATCGAGTGCGAAGCCTGGACCCGCTACACCTTCCCTGTCCGCGCCGGCCAGTATTCGCAGTTTGTCTGGGATTACAAATGCTTCAGCGGCATCGACCACATCGAAAACCCCAATGAGGATGGCATCTTCAAAATCGTCAATGATTACACCGGCGAAGGCTGGAACGATCAGGTTGATGATGAAATGGGTAATTTCGACTATCTGATGGGCGAAAATATCGATTTTCGTAACCATGCCGTGACGGAGGAGATCAAGTACTGGGCGCGCTGGGTCATGGAACAAACCGGCTGCGACGGATTCCGCCTGGATGCGGTCAAACACATCCCCGCCTGGTTCTATAAGGAGTGGATTGAACACGTCCAGGAAGTGGCGACGCAGCCGCTGTTTATCGTCGCGGAATACTGGTCGCACGAGGTGGATAAACTGCAGGCCTATATTAATCAGGTCGAGGGTAAAACAATGCTGTTTGATGCCCCCCTGCAGATGAAATTCCACGAGGCCTCGCGCCAGGGACGGGACTACGACATGAGCCAGATTTTCACCGGCACGCTGGTGGAGGCCGATCCGTTCCACGCGGTGACGCTGGTTGCCAACCATGATACCCAGCCGTTGCAGGCGCTTGAAGCGCCGGTGGAAGCCTGGTTTAAACCGCTGGCCTACGCCCTGATCCTGCTGCGGGAAAATGGCGTGCCGAGCGTGTTTTATCCCGACCTCTTCGGCGCCAGCTATGACGATACCGGGGGAGACGGTGAAACCTACCACATTGATATGCCGGTGATTGAGCAGCTTCATGAGCTGATCCTCGCCCGTCAGCGCTTTGCCCACGGCGTGCAGACGCTGTTTTTTGACCACCCTAACTGTATCGCGTTCAGCCGCAGTGGCACCGATGAGGATCCCGGCTGTGTGGTGGTGATGTCCAATGGGGATGATGGCGAGAAGGTGATCTGCCTTGGGGAAAACTACGGCAACAAAACCTGGCGTGATTTTCTTGGCAATCGTGAAGAAACGGTCACCACCGCGGCGGATGGCGAAGGGACTTTTACCTGCAAAGGTGGAAGCGTGAGTGTGTGGGTGATTGAGGATGCGTTGTAGTATTTGACGAGTGCGGCCTGATGCCCTCACCCCGGCCCTCTCCCACAGGGCTGAGGGTTCCCCAGTAATTTTTTTACCAAAAGCGACGAATGTTGTTTCAGGAAAATAAATGACTTACAGCAACGCCCTGGTCCGGCTGTAAATCGCTGAGGCGTTTCCTGCAGGCCGGGGCGAGGCGCATGGATGCGCCGAGAGGGCGGGTTTACAGGGATGTTACATCCGCCCGTCCCCGATAAGCCGGAAGGAATAAGCCGAGGGCACCGCGAAGCGGCGATTTACCGCCGGGAGCCCGGGTCGCCAGGGTGGTGGCGACTGAGCCACCCTGGCACGTTCACAGGTTATGTCGTAACAGAGTAGCAAGGAACATAAAGTGAACGGAATGACCTCCACAGCCGTATGTTCCCCCTCACCCCAGCCCTCTCCCCTAAGAGGAGAGGGGGCCGTCCGTGCGTGCTTTTTCTGTGGGGAACCCTCAGCCCACAGGAAGAGGGTGCAAACACCAAAAACGGCTACGGTAGCTTACTTTCCAGCGGATTTTTGCTCAGGTAATCGGCACACTCCACCGTTGGGCGATCGACCTTCTGCAGCTCCATGCCATCATACTCCAGCACCGAGCCATCGCGCTCCAGCGGGTAGATATCCAGCTTGCTGGTCACGTTGTAATAGCTGTCTGAACGCAGCATGATTTTTCCCGGCACGGCAATCACGCGCTGCCATTGACGGCAGTCCAGCGTATCGCCCTCCTCCGTCACCACCAGCGTGGCAATCGCCTCCGGGCTGACCATTTTGCTCTGCGGCCCCTTTGACTGCCAGTATCCCGCCAGATGCGCCGGAACGGGATGCTTAATCACATCCTGATAATTATCCACCTGTACGCACCCGGTGAGTGCCAGCAGCGCGCCAGCAATTGCTATTTTTTTCATCATCTTTCCTGCATTCGAAGAAAAAAATATTGTGGCATTAAAGCGCTGAGGCTGCCAGCGAAGATCGTCCAGGTCTTAGACCTGCATCCCCATGACTTCCTGATACGCAGACACCAGCTTATTACGCACCTGGATCCCCATCTGCAGAGAGACCGAGGCTTTTTGCAAATCGGTCATCACATCGTTCAGCGCCACACCCGGTTCACCAAGGGTAAACTTCTCAGCCTGGGTACGCGCGGCGGTCTGGGTGTCGCTGATACGGTCAAGCGCGGCATGCAACTGCCCGGCAAAACTGATGGTCGGCTGTTGATCTGCCACATTCTGATTACGGGCCGTCATTGCCGTTGCCTGCAACTGACTGATAACCCCTTCAATGCCCTGTATAGCCATGACTCTCCCCTGGATGGTTTTTTACGCGGTCAAGACTAACAGCTTGTCAATAAGATAATGGCGGTAAATAGCGATAAAAAACCAGGTTATTTGACCCATAGAAAATCACGAATCATCAAATAATGGCTGGGCCATCAATATGGAACTTTTGTCGTGTTTGCCGACCCGGGAGTCAGTTTTGTTTCTCTACACGAATAACGTAAACCACCAGGATTTAAGAGGTGCGCAATGACTGCAACAGCATCGACAGCGCCACAAAATAAATCACTCGAGTGGATGAACCGCCTTCGCGCGAATCCTAAAATCCCGTTGATCGTGGCAGGCGCTGCCGCAATTGCGATCCTTGTAGCGATGGTCTTGTGGGCGAAAAGCCCTGATTACCGCACGCTTTACAGTAATCTTTCCGATCAGGATGGCGGTGCCATCGTCACCCAGCTTACCCAGATGAACATCCCTTATCGCTTTGCCGATAACGGGGGGGCGCTTGAGGTTCCGGCGGATAAGGTCCATGAACTCCGTCTGCGCCTGGCGCAGCAGGGTCTGCCGAAAGGCGGCGCGGTGGGTTTTGAACTGCTGGATCAGGAAAAATTCGGTATCAGCCAGTTCAGCGAGCAGGTGAACTACCAGCGTGCGCTGGAAGGTGAACTGGCCCGTACTATTGAAACATTAGGCCCGGTGAAGAGCGCCCGCGTGCATCTGGCCATGCCTAAGCCGTCGCTGTTTGTGCGCGAACAGAAATCCCCGTCTGCCTCCGTCACCGTCAACCTTGAGCCAGGCCGTGCGCTGGACGAAGGGCAGATCAGCGCGGTCACCCATTTAGTCTCCAGCGCCGTCGCCGGTTTACCGCCGGGTAATGTGACGCTTGTGGATCAGAGTGGTCATCTGCTAACCCAAAGCAATACCGCCGGTCGCGATCTGAATGACGCGCAGCTGAAATACGCCGCCGATGTGGAAGCGCGTCTCCAGCGCCGTATCGAAGCGATCCTCGGCCCGGTCGTGGGTAACAGCAACGTGCATGCGCAGGTCACCGCGCAGATCGACTTCTCTAATAAAGAACAGACCGAAGAGCAGTACAGCCCGAACGGCGATCCGGCTCAGGCGGTGATGCGTTCACGTCAGGTTAACGAAAACGAACAGGTTGGCGGTGCATACCCAGGCGGCGTGCCGGGCGCACTCTCTAACCAGCCTGCCCCGGCTAACGCGGCGCCTATTTCTACGCCACCAGCCAACCAGCAGAACGGTCAGCAAAATCAGCAGACCACAACCTCGACGGCCAGCAATGCCGGTCCACGTACCAGCAGCCGTAACGAAACCACGAACTACGAAGTTGATCGGACTATCCGCCACACGAAACTGAACGTGGGTGATATTCAGCGTCTGTCGGTGGCCGTGGTGGTGAACTACAAAACGCTGCCCAATGGCAAACCGCTGCCGCTGACAGCTGAGCAGATGAAGCAGATCGAAGACCTGACCCGTGAAGCCATGGGTTACTCCGAGAAGCGTGGCGATAGCCTCAACGTGGTGAATTCACCGTTCAACGCGGTGGATGAGACCGGCGGTGAGCTGCCGTTCTGGCAACAGCAGGCGTTTATCGATCAGCTGATGTCCGCAGGTCGCTGGCTGCTGGTGCTGATTGTCGCCTGGCTGCTGTGGCGTAAGGGCGTCCGTCCTCAGCTGCAGCGTCGTGCAGAAGCCGAGAAAGCGGCTCGCGAACAGATGAACGCGCGTCAGGAAGTGGAAGAAGCGGTTGAAGTTCGCCTCAGTAAAGACGAACAGATGCAGCAGCGTCGTGCTAACCAGCGCATGGGCGCTGAGGTCATGAGCCAGCGCATTCGCGAAATGTCAGATAACGATCCGCGCGTCGTGGCGCTGGTCATCCGCCAGTGGATGGGTAACGAACATGAGTAATACGCTTACGGGCACCGATAAAAGCGTCATCCTGCTGATGACCATTGGCGAAGATCGTGCGGCAGAGGTGTTTAAACACCTCTCCCAGCGAGAAGTACAAATTCTGAGTGCGGCCATGGCCAACGTGCGTCAGATCTCCAACAAACAGCTGACCGAAGTGTTGTCGGAGTTTGAGCAGGAAGCCGAACAGTTTGCAGCGCTCAACGTCAACGCCAACGACTACCTGCGCTCCGTGCTGGTCAAGGCGCTGGGCGAAGAGCGTGCCGCCAGCCTGCTGGAAGATATTCTCGAAACGCGCGATACCGCCAGCGGGATCGAAACGCTCAACTTTATGGAGCCGCAGAGTGCCGCCGACCTTATTCGCGACGAGCACCCGCAGATTATCGCCACCATTCTTGTCCACCTCAAACGGGGTCAGGCGGCCGATATTCTGGCCCTGTTCGAAGAGCGCCTGCGTCACGATGTGATGCTGCGTATCGCCACCTTCGGCGGTGTCCAGCCAGCGGCGCTGGCAGAGCTGACCGAAGTGCTGAACAACCTGCTCGACGGTCAGAACCTCAAGCGCAGCAAAATGGGCGGCGTGAGAACGGCGGCGGAAATCATCAACCTGATGAAAACCCAGCAGGAAGAGGCGGTTATTTCGGCGGTTCGCGAGTTCGACGGCGAACTGGCGCAGAAAATTATCGACGAGATGTTCCTGTTCGAAAACCTGGTCGAAGTGGACGATCGCAGCATCCAGCGCCTGCTCCAGGAAGTGGACTCCGAGTCGCTGCTTATCGCCCTCAAGGGTGCCGAACAGCCGCTGCGCGAGAAGTTCCTGCGCAACATGTCGCAGCGTGCGGCAGATATCCTGCGCGACGACCTTGCCAACCGTGGCCCGGTGCGTCTGTCTCAGGTGGAAAACGAACAGAAAGCGATCCTGCTCATCGTTCGTCGTCTGGCAGAAACCGGCGAGATGGTAATTGGCAGCGGAGACGACACCTATGTCTAATGAGCTGCCGTGGAAGCGCTGGACGCCTGACGATCTGGCCCCTGCCCTCTCTGAATTCACCCCGGCTGTCGTAGCGTCGCCCGAGGAGGGCGACACCGACGTCGAGGTGCCTGAACTGAGCGAAGAAGAACAGCGCACGCAGATGCTGGCGCAGTTACAAATGCAGGCGCATGAGCAGGGTTTTAATGCAGGTCTGAACGAAGGCCGACAGAAAGGCCATGACCAGGGTTATCAGGAAGGTCTGGCGAAAGGGTTAGAACAGGGTATTGAGCAGGCGCGCCAGCAACAGGCGCCTCTCCATGCCCGTATGCAGCAGCTGGTCAGCGAGTTCCAGCACACCCTGGATGCGCTGGACAGCGTGATTGCTTCCCGGTTGATGCAGATGGCGCTGGAAGCAGCCCGTCAGGTGATTGGCCAGACCCCGGCGGTTGATAATTCGGCGCTGATCAAACAAATTCAGGGCCTGTTGCAGCAAGAGCCGTTGTTCAGCGGGAAACCGCAGCTGCGGGTTCACCCGGACGATCTTCAGCGCGTGGAAGAGAGCCTGGGTGCCACTCTGAGCCTGCACGGCTGGCGTCTGCGCGGTGACCCGTCGCTACATCACGGTGGATGCAAAGTCTCCGCCGATGAAGGCGATCTGGATGCCAGCGTCGCCACCCGCTGGCAGGAACTGTGCCGCCTGGCGGCACCGGGAGTCGTCTGATGACCGCACGCCTCACTCGCTGGCTCAACACGCTCGATAACTTTGAAACGAAGATGGCGCAACTGCCATCTGTTCGTCGTTATGGGCGCCTGACCCGTGCCACCGGTCTGGTGCTGGAAGCCACCGGCCTGCAGCTGCCTCTGGGGGCCACCTGCGTAATCGAGCGCCAGGATGGGCAGGAAACGCGGGAAGTGGAAAGCGAAGTGGTGGGCTTTAACGGCCAGCGTCTTTTCCTGATGCCGCTTGAAGAGGTGGAAGGCATTCTGCCCGGCGCGCGCGTCTATGCGAAAAACATCATCGGCGATGGTCTGCAAAGCGGTAAGCAGCTCCCGCTCGGCCCCGCCCTGCTGGGCCGCGTGCTGGACGGCAGCGGTAAACCGCTCGACGGCCTGCCCGCTCCAGACACCACCGAAACCGGCGCGCTGATCACCCAACCATTTAACCCCCTGCAACGTACCCCGATCGAACATGTTCTTGATACCGGCGTGCGCCCGATCAACGCCCTGCTGACCGTCGGTCGCGGCCAGCGTATGGGGCTGTTCGCCGGCTCAGGGGTCGGTAAATCGGTCCTGCTCGGCATGATGGCCCGTTACACCCAGGCCGATGTGATCGTCGTGGGGCTGATCGGTGAACGTGGTCGTGAAGTTAAAGACTTCATTGAAAACATTCTGGGTGCGGAAGGCCGCGCCCGCTCGGTGGTCATCGCCGCCCCGGCGGATGTCTCGCCGTTGCTGCGTATGCAGGGGGCAGCCTATGCCACCCGTATCGCCGAAGATTTCCGTGACCGTGGTCAGCACGTGCTGCTGATCATGGACTCCCTGACCCGTTACGCGATGGCGCAGCGTGAAATCGCTCTCGCCATCGGTGAGCCACCGGCCACCAAAGGCTATCCGCCGTCGGTCTTTGCCAAACTCCCGGCGCTGGTTGAACGCGCAGGAAACGGCATCAGCGGCGGTGGCTCCATCACCGCGTTTTATACGGTGCTGACCGAAGGCGACGACCAGCAGGACCCGATTGCCGACTCCGCGCGTGCGATCCTCGACGGTCATATTGTGTTATCCCGCCGGCTGGCGGAAGCCGGACACTATCCGGCGATTGATATTGAAGCATCCATCAGCCGCGCAATGACGGCGCTGATAACCGAGAAGCACTACGCCCGCGTGCGTAACTTCAAACAACTGCTCTCCAGCTTCCAGCGCAACCGCGATCTGGTGAGCGTGGGGGCGTATGCCAAAGGCAGCGATCCCATGCTCGACAAAGCGATTACCCTGTGGCCGCAGCTGGAGGCATTTTTGCAACAAGGCATTTTTGAACGCGCCGACTGGGAAGATTCAATTCAGGCTCTGGAGCTGATTTTCCCGCAGGTGTAACACAGGTGGAGGGCGAAGGTCATGGCGCAAAACAGCGCGTTATCAACGCTGAAAGATCTGGCTGAAAAAGAAGTTGATGATGCCGCATTGCAGCTTGGCGCAATGCGACGCGGGTGCCAGCAGGCTGAAGAACAGTTGAAGATGTTAATCGACTATCAGCATGAGTATCGCACCAACCTCAATACTGACATGACACAGGGCATTGGAAGCCAGCGCTGGATTAACTATCAGCAGTTTATTCAGACGCTGGAGAAGGCGATTGAACAGCATCGCCAGCAGCTTCAGCAATGGACCCAAAAAGTCGACACCGCGCTGAATTTCTGGCGCGAGAAGAAGCAGCGACTGCAGGCCTGGCAGACCTTACAGGACCGGCAGATTGCTGCGGCGACGCTGGCGGAAAACCGCCAGGATCAGAAAAAAATGGATGAGTTTGCCCAGCGCGCATCAATGAGGAAACCGGAATGATCACACTGCAACAACTGCTGATGACCGACAGCGACCTGTCAGGCGGCATGCAAACGGGGAAAGGCACCGACGGTGCGCAAGACTTTCTTTCTCTGCTGGCGGGCGCCTTAACGGACGCCAGCGGTCAGGGCAAAGATGCGCCGCTGACATTGGCCGACCTGAAGGCGGCGGGCAGCAAGCTGTCAAAGGCCGCGAAGGACGCCGGGGAAGAGTCTACCCTGCAGGCGAAAATTGCCGATCTGCTTGCGCGTCAATCCACGCTGACGGGCGATGAAACAGCGCAGACGACGCCGCTACAGACGCTGGTCTCCGGGCTGATGCCTGCGTCAAAGGGCGATGCCCTGAAGACGTTGACCACGGCAAATAGCGGGGATGACAGCAAAACCGAGCTGAGCGAAGAAGAGCTGGCGGGCTTAAGTGCGCTGATGGCCATGTTGCCACACCAGCAAACGCCAACGGCAGTGACCGCACCGGCGACCGGCAGTGAGGGGATCACGGCGAAATCTGCCCTGACCTCCGCAACGCTTTCGCAAAATGGTGCACACGCGTTGAGCAGCGCACTGACGGGCCAGGAAAAAGCACAGCCCGCTTCCGCGTATCAGGCTCAGGCGGCAAACGTCGATCCTTCGCTGCCAGCCAGCGCACCGGCCACGCCAGCCCTCGCCGTCGCGGCCGAGAAACAGGATCTCGCCAGCGTGTCGTCATCCTCAACGCCGACCGCCACCCTGGCCCCGATCGTTACCAGCCATGCGTCCGCGCAGCCTGCCGCAACCGTTGCCACTGCTCCGGTGCTGAGTCAGCCGCTCGGTACCCACGAATGGCAACAGAACCTGAGCCAGCACATCACGCTGTTTGCGAAGCAAGGACAGCAAACCGCAGAGTTGCGCCTGAACCCGGAAGATCTGGGCCAGGTGCACATTTCGCTGAAGCTGGATAATGACCAGGCGCAGCTGCAGATGGTGTCTGCGCACAGCCACGTGCGTGCCGCACTGGAAGCCGCCCTGCCGGTACTGCGTACGTCACTGGCGGAGAACGGCATTCAGCTTACGCAGAGTAGCGTCAGCAGCGAGAGCTTTGCCGGGCAGCAGCAGTCTTCGTCCCAGCAGCAACAGCAGGCGTCGCGTTCCGGCCAACATGGCGGATTTACTGAAGAGAGCGAGGAGTTACTGCCGACCCCGGCAGCCCTGCAATCCGCTGCGAGCGGCAACCGCGCCGTAGACATCTTCGCCTAAACGCCAGAGGTAGCGTGATTATCCCCGTCTTTTCCACGCTTTGACGTCAGCCGGACACGGGATAATCACCATATTAAGCTGTACCGAAACAGGAAGCTCGTATCAGATGACTGACTCCGCGATCACCAAAAAAAGTAAGCGTTCCATCTGGATCCCGCTGCTGGTGTTAATCACGCTCGCCGCCTGCGCTACCGCGGGCTATAGTTACTGGCGCATGCAGCAGAAACCTTCTACTGCTGCGGCCAAAGCCGAACTGCCACCTCCGCCGGCACCGGTGTTCTTCCCGCTGGATACCTTCACCGTCAACCTCGGTGATGCGGATCGTGTGCTGTATGTCGGCATCACGCTGCGCCTGAAAGACGAAGCCACCCGTTCCCGACTGAACGATTACCTTCCGGAAGTGCGCAGCCGTCTTCTGCTGCTGTTCTCTCGTCAGGACGCTTCAACGCTTGCCACCGATGAAGGTAAGCAAAAGCTGGTCGACGCTATTAAGCAAACGCTGGCAACCCCGCTGGTGAACGGCCAACCTAAGCAGGAAGTCACTGACGTTCTGTATACAGCCTTTATTCTGCGGTAACGACATGGGCGACAGTATTCTTTCTCAGGCAGAAATCGATGCGCTGCTCAACGGCGACAGCGATAAGAGTGATGATCCACAACCGGGTATTGGCGGCGATAACGATATTCGTCCCTATGACCCGAATACCCAGCGTCGCGTGGTACGTGAACGTCTGCAGGCGCTGGAGATCATTAACGAACGTTTTGCACGTCAGTTCCGTATGGGGCTGTTTAACCTGCTGCGTCGTAGCCCGGATATCACCGTGGGTGCGATCCGCATTCAGCCGTATCATGAGTTTGCCCGCAACCTGCCGGTGCCAACCAACCTTAACCTGATTCATCTGAAACCGCTGCGCGGCACAGGGCTGGTGGTATTTTCCCCAAGCCTGGTGTTCATTGCGGTGGATAACCTGTTCGGCGGCGACGGGCGTTTCCCGACTAAAGTGGAAGGTCGTGAATTCACCCACACCGAACAGCGCGTCATTAACCGCATGCTGAAACTGGCGCTGGAGTCTTACAGCGACGCGTGGAAGGCGATTAACCCGCTGGAAGTGGAGTACGTACGTTCTGAGATGCAGGTGAAATTTACCAATATCACCACCTCTCCGAACGATATTGTCGTCAACACCCCGTTCCACGTGGAGATCGGTAACCTGACCGGCGAGTTTAATATTTGCCTGCCGTTCAGCATGATCGAACCGCTGCGCGAGCTGCTGGTCAACCCGCAGCTGGAGAACTCACGCCATGAAGATCAGAACTGGCGTGAAAACCTGGTGCGCCAGGTTCAGCACTCTCAGCTTGAGCTGGTGGCGAGCTTCGCCGATATCCCGCTGCGGTTATCCCAGATCCTGAAATTACAACCCGGCGACGTTTTGCCGATAGAAAAACCCGACCGCATTATTGCCCATGTGGATGGTGTCCCCGTGCTGACAAGTCAGTACGGCACAATTAACGGCCAGTATGCGTTACGCGTTGAGCACTTGATCAACCCGATTTTGAATTCGCTGAATGAGGAACAGCCCAAATGAGTGACATGAACAATCCGTCCGATGAAAACAGCGGAGCACTGGACGATCTGTGGGCTGACGCGTTAAACGAGCAAAAAGCGACCCCGGCCAAAAGTGCAGCGGATGCCGTCTTCCAGCAGTTAGGCGGCGGCGATGTCAGCGGTACGCTGCAGGATATCGACCTGATTATGGATATCCCGGTTAAATTGACCGTTGAACTGGGTCGCACCCGCATGACCATTAAAGAGCTGCTGCGTCTGACGCAGGGTTCCGTCGTGGCCCTCGACGGTCTGGCCGGTGAGCCGCTGGATATCCTGATCAACGGGTATCTGATTGCTCAGGGTGAAGTGGTGGTCGTGGCCGATAAATACGGTGTGCGTATCACCGACATCATTACCCCGTCTGAGCGCATGCGTCGTCTGAGCCGTTAAGAATGAAAACCCAGGCAACAGTATCACAACCTTCTGCCGTTCCCGGCTCACCGCTGCTCCAGGTGAGCGGCGCGTTGCTCGGTATTATTGCCTTTATTCTTATCGCCGCCTGGCTGGCGAAGCGTTTTGGCCTGGCGGGTAAAACCGCCGGGACGCGCGGTCTGAAGGTCAGCGCCAGTACAACACTGGGGCCGCGCGAGCGCGTGGTCATCGTAGATGTTGAGGACGCGCGGCTGGTGCTGGGCGTCACCGCGTCTAACGTCAATGTTTTACATAAACTGCCGCCCGCCCCTGCTATCAGTGACGAGCGCGCAGAAGCCCCTGCGGATTTCCAGTCCGTCATGAAGAGTTTGCTTAAGCGTTCCGGGAGATCCTGATGCGCCGTTTGTTATCCCTGACGCTCGCGGGCGTTGGCCTGTTTGCTCCTGCGGTTTATGCGCAACTGCCCGGTCTGGTTTCAACCCCTCTGGCGGGCGGCGGACAAAGCTGGTCGCTCCCGGTTCAGACGCTGGTGTTCATCACCTCGCTGACCTTTATTCCGGCGATCCTGCTGATGATGACCAGCTTTACCCGCATCATCATTGTCTTTGGCCTGCTGCGAAATGCGCTGGGTACCCCTTCCGCCCCGCCGAACCAGGTGCTGCTGGGCCTGGCCCTGTTTTTGACCTTTTTTATCATGTCGCCGGTCATCGATAAGATTTATACCGACGCCTACCAGCCGTTCAGTGAAGATAAAATCTCCATGCAGGAGGCGCTGGAGAAAGGCGCACAGCCGCTGCGTGAATTCATGCTGCGCCAGACGCGCGAAGCGGATCTGGCTCTCTTTGCCCGCCTTTCCAACACCGGGGAATTGCAGGGTCCGGAGGCCGTTCCTATGCGCATACTGCTGCCTGCGTATGTCACCAGCGAGCTGAAAACCGCCTTCCAGATTGGCTTTACCATCTTTATCCCGTTCCTGATTATCGACCTGGTGATCGCCAGCGTGCTGATGGCGCTCGGTATGATGATGGTACCGCCGGCCACCATTGCCCTGCCCTTTAAGATCATGCTCTTTGTGCTGGTCGATGGCTGGCAGCTGCTGGTCAGTTCGCTGGCGCAGAGTTTCTACAGTTGAGGAGCGCGCAATGACGCCAGAATCGGTCATGATGATGGGCACGGAAGCGATGAAAATCGCGATTGCCGTTGCCGCGCCGCTGCTGCTTGTTGCCCTGGTGACCGGTCTGATTATCAGTATCCTGCAGGCCGCCACGCAGATTAACGAAATGACGCTCTCGTTCATCCCGAAAATCATCGCCGTGTTCGTGGCAATCATTGTTGCCGGGCCGTGGATGCTGAATCTGCTGCTGGACTACATGCGCAACCTGTTTACCAATCTGCCGTACATCATCGGCTGACGCGACGATGCTCCATTTTACCAGCGACCAGTGGGTTCAGTGGCTTGGGGTCTATTTTTGGCCCATGCTGCGCATTCTGGCGCTGATCACCACCGCCCCGATTCTGAGCGAAAAAGCGATTCCCAAGCGGGTCAAGGTGGGGCTGGGCATCATTATCACCATCATCGTTGCGCCTTCCCTGCCGCCGGTGAATATTCCAATCTTCTCAGCCAATGCGGTGTGGGTGGCGTTGCAACAGGTGATGATTGGCGTCGCGGTTGGCTTTACCATGCAGTTGGCCTTCGCCGCCGTGCGTACCGCCGGGGAACTGATCGGCCTGCAGATGGGGTTATCGTTCGCCACGTTTGTCGACCCCGGTAGCCACCTCAACATGCCGGTGCTGGCGCGCATTATCGATATGCTGGCGATGCTGCTTTTCCTGTCGTTCAACGGCCATCTGTGGCTTATCTCCCTGCTGGTGGATACCTTCCACACGCTGCCGATTGGCGAAAATCCGGTAAACAGCAACGCGTTTCTGGCGCTGACCCGTGCCGCCGGGCTGGTGTTCCTTAACGGGCTGATGCTGGCGCTGCCGATCATCACCCTGCTCCTGACCGTTAACCTGGCGTTGGGGTTACTCAACCGTATGGCACCGCAGCTGTCGGTGTTCGTCATTGGTTTTCCGCTGACGCTGACGGTCGGAATTTTATTAATGTCATTGCTGATGCCCCTTATCGCTCCGTTCTGTGAACATTTATTCGGCGAGATATTCAACCTGTTAGCGGATATTGTCAGCGAGCTACCGCGTAAATAATAGCCCCCACAGTTGATATTGTCTTTCTGAGGATATTCCTAAAATAAAACATGAAAAACATCTTCCAGGATATATCTGACGCGGTTTAATTGTTTCTAACCACCTCACAATACTTAATATTTACTTTACTGTTAAGATGATTCCTGGCAAATTATACGTAACTTTACGGGATAGTGAGTCCGCCTGAAAGTCTTTGTCATGCTCACAGGTTTATTAATTTTTTCCATCCCGTATGGCTGTTTATGAGCTCTCAGGCAGATGGTGAATTATCGTTACGCATTGAGTGAGGGTATGCCATGTCAACGATCATTATGGATTTATGTAGCTACACCCGGCTAGGGTTAACCGGGTACCTGGCAAGCAGAGGGGTAAGAAAGAGAGACATCAACGACGCACACACCGTTGAGGAGCTCGCAGCCGCTTGTGATGAACTCAAACCAGGCGTGGTGTTTATTAATGAGGACTGTTTCATACACGATCCAGCCAACAGTCAGCACATTAAGCAAATCATTAATCAGCATCCTAAGACCCTGTTTATTGTCTTTATGGCGATCGCAAATATCCATTTCGATGAGTATTTGTTGGTTCGTAAAAATTTATTGATCAGTTCTAAATCGATAAAACCAGAGTCGCTGGATGACATCCTGGGGGATTATTTGAATAAGGAAGTTAAGAATGTAGGCGCGGTTAACTTACCCACCCTATCATTAAGCAGAACTGAATCAAGTATGCTGCGAATGTGGATGGCAGGGCAAGGAACTATTCAAATCTCAGACCAGATGAATATTAAAGCTAAAACCGTTTCGTCACATAAAGGAAATATTAAAAGGAAATTTAAAACCCATAATAAGCAAGTGATCTACCACGTTGTTCGCCTGACCGATAATGTGACGAACGGGATTTTCGTCAATATGCGTTAGTTGCATGAGACCTTGAGTACCCTACACGATCTCTGGCCTGGCCAGAGATTTTTGCTTTTACGGGCGCTGTCGGGCACGCAAGCGGCCACCCGACGCCTTGTTACTCTGCTTTTTCCACAAAGATGCCATCCGGATGTCCCAGTTCATTAAAGAACCAGATGCCGAGCGGGTAGTCTTCCAGTGATACCAGGTACATTGTGCCTTCACTAAACTCTTCAATTGCCAGCACCACCCCCGGGCGGCGTGGCCCACCATCCGTTTTGACAGTGACCCGATCGTTGACCTTCATACGTTCCTCCTGTGGTTTTGAGCCAGTGTAGAACAAAACGTAAAAACACACATCGCCACCGGACGCGAATGGCGTTTTTATACACTAAATCATTCAAGTTGCATCAAGGCGGCAAGTCTGAGAATCCCCAGGAGCTTACTCAAGTAAGTGACTGGGGTGAGCAGACGCAGCCAACGCAGAAGCAGCTTGAAGGATGACGTGTATGTACAGTCTATACTTACCGTTGGACACGGTTGAATGAGGACCCCGTAATGAAGACCGACAAAGAGTACAGCGACACCATCAAACGCGAGGTCGAGGTGGATGTCGATGCCCTGCTGGCCGCCATCAATGAGATCAGTGAGTCAGAAGTTCGTCGTACGGATGATAATTCTGACCGGGTCATTGTTAACGGCAGGGATTATCACACCTACCGTGAACTGGCCGAGGCCTTCGAGCTTGATATCCATGACTTTAGCGTGTCTGAAGCGAATCGTTAGGGCGAAAAAAATCCCGGTCATGGGGATGGCCGGGATGAAACTTGCTTATGCAAGAAGCACTTGAAAATTCGTTACACCAGGAAATCTGATGTATTCAACACACTATCCCCAACGATTTTCGCTGACAAGCATATATTCTCATGGCGAATATACTGTTTTTTAAACCTGAATTTTTGTTATGAGCAGCGAGGTGCGCTGAATGCGGGTGTGGCGGGATCGGTTTCGACTTCGTCCCTTCCGGGAATCCTAATTTTTTAGGAATATTCTTAGAAAATGACTTATCTGCGATAAGGAGCCGTTATGCCTTCACTGCAGGAGACCCTGCTGGTTTTTTCCGACCTTGATGGCTCATTGCTGGATATTCATACCTACGCGTGGCAACCGGCGATGCCCTGGCTGGATAAACTGGTGGATTTTCAGGTACCGCTCATCCTGTGCAGCAGCAAAACCGCGGCGGAGATGCTGGATCTCCAGCAAGAGCTGGGGCTGGAAGGTTTACCTTTCATTGCCGAGAACGGCGCGGTTATCCAGCCCGATGTGCGATGGGAAAAGACTCAGCGCCAGATCAGGGGAATGACCCACCGTGACATTCGCCCGTTCATCGAACAAATCCGCCTGCAGGCAGGGTATAAATTCACTACTTTTGACGATGTGGATGACCGGGTTATCAGCGAGTGGACGGGGCTGAGCCGCTATCGTTCGACGCTTGCGCGTAAACATGAAGCCTCGGTCACGCTCATCTGGCGCGACACCGATGAGAAAATGGCGCAGTTTGAAGAGGAGCTGGCGCAGCGCGGTCTGAAATGCCTGCAGGGTGCCCGCTTCTGGCACATTCTGGACGCCCGCTGCGGTAAGGACGTGGCGGTGAACTGGCTGATTGCACAGTATCGCGAACAGGAAGGCATGATGCCCACAACGCTTGGGCTTGGCGATGGCCCGAATGATGCGCCCCTGCTCGACAGCGTCGACTTCGCGGTGGTGATCAAAGGCATAAACCGCCAGGGCATCACGCTGCGCGACGATAACCCTGCCCGGGTGTATCACACGCAGCAAGCAGGACCGGCGGGCTGGCAAGAAGGGCTGGATCACTTCCTGTCCTGATCGTCCCACACCACCTGGTTGCGGCCGCGCTGTTTGGCCAGATACAGCCGGGCATCCGCAATCGACTGCAGTTGTTCGAAGTCGTAATTCCCCTTCTCCTGCGCGCAGCTGACCCCCATCGACGCGCTGATACGCAACGTCGTGCTCTTTTTCACCAGGATCTCTTTGCTGTCGATGCGTGAGCGAATGCGTTCCGCCACCGCTCTCGCCTCCGCCAGCCCGATACCCGGCAGGACCACGCAAAACTCTTCCCCGCCCACGCGCCCGGCAACGTCGTTCTTACGCAGGGCGCTGGCAATCAGCCCCGCCGCATGGGACAGCACCTTATCTCCGGCCTGATGGCCGAAACGGTCGTTGATGTTTTTAAAATGATCAAGATCGAGCTGGATAACCGATAACGGCAGCGACTGTGCCTGACATTGCTTCGCCAGCACTTTTGCCCGCTCAAACAGCGCCCCACGGTTATTCAGACGGGTGAGCGGATCGTGCCAGGCCTGCCACTGCAATGAGTGCTGGAGCGTGTACATGTTGCTGACCATCCGACGAATCACCAGCCAGGAGATCAGCAGCATGGCGGTGAAGAGCGCCCACAGGAGCGCCAGCACGATACTGATGCTGCCGAAGTCGCCTTTTACGCCTTCATGCAGGGTATGGACCCGCAGGATAACCCCGTCAAAATGATCGAGCCGCTCCCAGCTGACAAAACGGCTGCCAAGCCGGATCCCGCCGCCGGTATCGCTCTCAATGGCATGGGCAATCTGCGCCGTTTCACGCTCATCAAAATGGTTGGCCTCGCTCGTGGATGCTTCAGAAGAGGCGATCATATTGAGCCGGGTATCGTACAGCTGATACTCCCCTTCCGCGTGGTCATCCGTCGCATCGGCCAGCAGACGTTTCATGGTATTGAGAGAAAAATCCATCGCCACCACGCCGTACCAGTAATGGTCAAAATAGATGGGTACGCTGGCGGTGATCATGCGTTCGTTGCCGGTCCAGGTTGACGGCGTGGAGATAAACCACAGCACCGCGCGCGCACGGTTGTTACGTTCCGTTTGCTGCGTAAACCAGGGCTGGGTCACCAGATGGTAATAGCGCGGGATGATATCGGCGCTCTGTGCAGGCGTATCCGTGGAGAGGTAAAACCCGGCCCGGGAGACATAGACTACCCGCTCTTCGCTTCGCATGACCGGTGAGGCCAGCCTGAGCAAATACCCCACTTCAAGCGCAGCAGACACTTCATTATCGAGAAGTTCATTGTCGCGATTGAGGAGCGTGGTTTTTTCAACAAAAGCATCCGAAACGCCGTTGATGGGCAGCGTGCGTTTTGTATCCACGGCAAGCTGCCAGAAAGGACGAGACCGGTCTGCATTGAAGCGTGTCACCGCAGCACGCAGGACATCAAACGCCAGCGGTGTCTGGAGCGCATCGCGCATGCTCTGGCGGAAAAACAGCAGCTTATCCACGCTGAACTGGAGCTGTCTGTCCAGCGACGTGGCCACCGTCTCCAGATGGTTGCGCTGGCTTGAGATATAGGCATCTTCCAGCACCACCACTTCTCGCCAGGTAAGGAGAGTCGAAAAAACCAGTACCACCAGAAAACAGAGATTAACAATCGCACCCGGATTGCTACGCTTATGCAGCCATTGCAGAAAAGACCGTCTTACAACAAAGGTATCACGCTGCACACATACTCCCTGATCGCTTCCTTACACCTGATACTTGATATAAAAACGCCCGGCAAGGCCGGGCGTTAAGTGATTAAGCCTTATCACGCTGTTGCCGCCCGTCACCTGGCTGAAGCTCATCTTCACGAAACGCTTCCCGCTTGATGCTGTAACCGTCATGCCACCGACATTCCACCATTCCGCTGGAATACCCGGTGACAATCATACGTGGGCCGCCCTTCTTAGGCTTAACTTCATCACTGACCAAAAAGACCATACCTGCCTCCTGTATCAGGGTGAAACTGTTTCAATTTAGACGAGGAATGGCCTTTTTGCATCCTGGCACAGGTAACAATTAGTGCGCCGTTCCGCGCATTTTTTCAACCAGCTTCACGGCGGCTACCACAATAGCCCCCACAATGAAGCCCAGCACCAGATTAAGCAGCGTGGGCAGAATAGCCGCCACCACGGCACCCTGCTCTGCCGCAAAATGTTCTATCGCATGGTGCAGCGGCACAATACCGTGTACCACAATCCCACCGCCGACAAGGAACATCGCCAGCGTCCCCACGACAGACAGACTCTTCATCAACCATGGCGCAAGCACCAGCAGGCTTTTACCGATACCTTTAGCTATCGCGCTCGATTTCGCCTCCAGCCAGAAGCCGATATCATCCAGTTTGACGATAAGCCCTACCAGACCGTAAACCCCTACCGTCACCAGAATGGCGATCCCGGAGAGGATCAGCACCTGATTCAGCAGCGGCGAGTCAGACACGATCCCCAGGGTAATGGCCACGATCTCCGCCGACAGAATAAAGTCGGTACGAATGGCGCCCTTGATTTTATCGCGTTCGAAGGTTTTTGGATCCTGTGCAGCCAGCGCTTCCAGACGCTGCTGACGCACTTCTGGCGTGTCATTCTTCTTACTCGCCGCGAAGGAGTGCAGCACTTTCTCTACCCCTTCGAAGCATAAAAATGCGCCACCAATCATCAGCAACGGCGTAATCGCCCAGGGAATAAAGGCGCTGATCAACAGCGCCAGCGGTACCAGAATCACCTTGTTGAGGAATGAGCCTTTCGCCACGCCCCATACCACCGGTAACTCGCGGTTAGCCCGTACGCCACTCACCTGCTGGGCATTCAGCGATAAATCATCCCCCAGAACCCCTGCTGTTTTCTTCGCCGCCAGTTTTCCCATTACGGAAATGTCGTCCAGCAACGTGGCAATATCATCCAGCAATGTTAATAAGCTACTTCCCGCCAAAATCACTATCCTTCTTTTTTTGCTAATTAAGTGAATAGTATGGAACAAAACCGAACACCCGGAAACAGGTACATCACGTCAACAAAAATTTCACAGCAACTACACAATTAAAGGGCTCGCCAGCCTGGTAGTTTTGGCGTTTACTATGAGCGAACTTTTTATTTCGTCGTGAGGGACTATGCGTTTTCGGCAACTACTACCGCTCATCGGAGCGCTCTTTTCGCTGTATATCATCTGGGGATCAACTTACTTTGTCATTCGCATCGGGGTGGAAAGCTGGCCCCCGCTGATGATGGCGGGGGTTCGTTTTCTCTCGGCAGGCATCCTGCTGATGGCCTTCCTGCTGTTACGCGGGCATAAGCTCCCTCCGCTGCGCCCGCTGCTTAATGCCGCCCTGATTGGCCTGCTGCTGCTGGCCGTCGGCAACGGCTTTGTCACCGTCGCAGAGCACCAGAACGTGCCCTCCGGGATCGCCGCAGTGGTGGTTGCCACCGTCCCACTGTTTACGCTCTGCTTTAGTCGTCTTTTCGGCATCCGCACCCGCAAGCTGGAATGGCTGGGGATTGGGATTGGACTTGCCGGGATCATTCTGCTCAACAGCGGCGGCAACCTGAGCGGTAACCCGTGGGGCGCCGTGATTATTCTCATCGGCTCCATCAGCTGGGCGTTTGGCTCGGTGTACGGGTCACGTATTGAGCTGCCGTCCGGCATGATGGCGGGTGCCATTGAGATGCTTGCCGCAGGCATTGTGCTGCTGATTGCCTCCACGCTGACGGGGGAAACACTGACGGCCATGCCGGATCTGTCCGGCTTCCTGGCCGTGGGTTACCTGGCGCTGTTTGGCTCCATCATCGCGATTAATGCGTACATGTTCCTGATCCGCAACGTCTCTCCGGCGGTCGCCACCAGCTATGCCTACGTTAACCCGGTCGTGGCGGTACTGCTTGGCACGGGTCTGGGCGGTGAAGTGCTTTCGCCGGTTGAATGGCTGGCGTTGGGCGTGATTGTGTTTGCCGTGGTGCTGGTGACGCTGGGCAAATACCTGCTGCCCGCTAAGCCTGAGGGGGTGCCGTGTCAGGTGGAGAAACCGTAAACGGATGAATGCCCTGAGTGTCGATCTGCGCGGTCTGACCGCCGCCGCAGATCCACTCTTCCAGCCGGTCGCTCAGATCCCGATCGTTCAGTTTCAGTCTGCCGCGTAGCGCACATTCCCACACCACCAGCACCCGCCATCCCTGTTCGACCAGCGTGGTGATATCGCGCTGGTCACGCAGGACGTTCTTGCCAATCTTCTCCAGCCAGAAATCGGTGCGCGTGGCCGGGACTTTGAACAGGTAACAATTGTGCCGGTGCCAGAAGCAGCCGTGGGTAAAGATAATGCACCCATAGGCGTCGATAACGAAATCAGGACGCCCGGCAAGTGAGGCATCCTGCACCCGAAAGTCAAAACCCGCTTCGGTCAGTAACGCGGCCAGGCGTTTCTCAATCGCCGTATCACGCGTGCCGATGGCACGCATGTTTTTACTGCGCGTCGCCTTATTGTGCACATCCGTCATTGACGGCCTCACTCTGGCGCAGGGCAACCGCCTGTTGAATGCGTGAAGCCAACAGTTTTGCCACTGCCGCAAAGGCGGGAACCACCACGGAGTTGCCAAACTGTCGGTACGCCTGGGTATCAGAGACCGGAATGCGGAAGCTGTAACCCTGCGGCGTCTCAAACCCCATTAACCGCGCGCATTCGCGTGGGGTTAAGCGACGTGGACGATGGCGCTGGTTTTCAGGGTTGTCGAAATCTTTCTCACCTAACGCCTTATCCCAGCCCCGGTCGATCAGGATCTCTGCACCGTCTTTGTAATAGCGCGCGGACAGGGTGCGGGTCACACAGTGCGGATCGTTCGGGTTGACCATGCCAAAACCAAAACCGTTGCCTTTTGCCTGATGTTTTTTGGCATAGCGATAAAGGTACTTCCAGAGCACTGGCGTCAGGATAAATTTCGCGTCCACCGCGGGCTCAAGAAGATCGGCCACGGACGGACGGCGCGCCGGATACAACGACGGAATATCGCGCAGGGTAAAATCGCCTTTCAGATTGAGATCGCGGCGGAACCCGACCAGCACAATACGTTCCCGGTGCTGGGGCAGGAAGTGTTTACCATCAATGATTTTCGGATCATCGGCGCCCGTGTCCTCTGAATCCGCCACGTCGTAGCCCAGCTCATCCAGCGTCTGCATGATAATGCGGAAGGTTTTGCCGCCGTCATGACTCTTTAAATTCTTGACGTTTTCCAGCACAAAAATGGCCGGACGGCGGGCATTAATAATGCGGACCACATCAAAAAACAGCGTTCCCTGGGTATCGCAGGCAAAACCGTGCGCGCGTCCGAGGGCATTTTTCTTCGATACGCCAGCGAGGGAAAATGGCTGACACGGAAAGCCCGCCAGCAGCACGTCATGTGCCGGGATGTTCTGGCGAATATGTTCTGCGGCCTCTTCATCGCTCACGCCGCTTTTGTGACTCAGCGTGACATCGCGGATATCGGCGTTGAACCGATGCGCATCGGGGTCACAATACCAGTTGGCTTTATAGGTGCGGACCGCATGTTTGTTCCACTCGCTGGTAAACACGCACTGACCGCCGATGGCTTCAAACCCGTGTCGAATCCCTCCGATACCGGCAAACAGATCGATAAAGCGGAAGGCATAATGGGGATGCGCGGCGGAAGGACGCGGAAGCAACGTTTGCAGATAACGAAACTCGCCGTCGCTCAGGCGATGCCCTGCCCGCTCGCTGGTGATAAGTCTCTTAATGATTGCCGGACTCCAGTGGCCCTCACCGTGCGCCACCAGCTGGTTTGCCAGGGTTTTAGCATCGTAGATATCCAGCAACTGGCGCAGCAGCGCCTGCACCGAAGCCGTTGATTTCACAGCCTGCTCTGGCGCGGGCTCACTCACAGATCGATTTTCCTGCATTCTTTTAACCGGACAATAAAGACTGGAAACAGATTACCACAGTTCATTCGTGCAAACTGCGACGGAAGCGGCTCAGTACCTGGCTATCCAGCCCCAGGCAGTCACCCTGTAGTTCGGCACTCAGTTTTGCCATAAACTGGATGAGAAAATCGGCGTTGTGGCGTGCCAGCTCGCGCCCCATCTCTGTTTGCATTGTATCAGGCAAGCGCAGCAGCTTGGTCTGAAAATGGTCGAGAGCAAACGCCCGGTCATCAAGGGTTCGCGCGTCGGCAAAGGGATCAACTGCGTCAAAAAGCGGCACGCCCAGCGCCCCCGAAACGGCAAACACGCGCGCGAGGCCAATCGCCCCTAACGCTTCCAGCCGGTCAGCGTCCTGCACAATTTTGGCTTCCAGACTCTGCGGCGTAATGCCGGCGCTGAAGCTGTGCGCCTCAATGGCATGTGCCACGGCGGCATAATGCGCTGCGGGGAAGTCCGGGAAATCACGATGCAGAATGTCACGCGTTTTACGCGCCGCCAGCTGCGATGACTGGCTGCGCTCAGGATGGTTTTTCGGCAGGCTGACAATATCGTGGAAATAGCATGCGGCCAGGATCACCAGTGGCTCCACCGCCTGGTTGGCCATGATTTTTTGTGCCGTCATCCAGACACGACGAAAGTGCGAAATATCATGCGCGGTGTCGTCGGTTGTGTGGTTTTCCCCGAGCCAGCGCTCAAATCGATGCTGCCACTGCGTAAGTTCCATCATCACGTCCTGTCGTCAAAATGGCTACGATAGCAACTTTCCCCGCCGCTATCACGGGTTGTCCTGACGGGGACGGGTGTACCACGCAATCGCGCCCAGGATCAGGCCGACCGTGCCCAGCACCAGAAACCCCAGCAATGCCCCAAGCCATTTGCCGCTGGTTGACCCCAAATCCCCTTCCACTGCCGTATTCGGCAGCGACGGTATCTTACTGATAACCCAAACGTACCGCGCCATCGCCCAGACAAAGTAACCGCAAAAAGCGTAGAACACCCACAGGGCCAGTTTGCCTCCCAGGCTGCGTTCGATTTTTCGTTCCATCTTTGACTCCACGGTCACCGCAGTACCGTTTGCACATGCTTACACTGATTTTGTGATAATTGTCACATTTTGGCATTAAACCCTGTGCTGTGTGAAGGTTTCTGACGCGCAGTTTGCGTTAAGTTGATCTTGTGCAAGTTTGCAGAAGAGGATACCTGGCGAGCGTTTAGTACGCAGAAATATAATTAAGGTTAATAATAGAATTTATAAAATAACCACGGAAAATACTTAATAATAATTAACCAATATATATTTCAAATTATAATTCACGAGAAAAATAAAGCGACACTTAGAAATATTTGGTAATATTTTTACCTATTTAATTACATTTATTATTGAACTTAAACCCCCTCTCCTGGAATAGTATCGACGCTGTAATTGCGGAGCGTGATTACATATATTCATATAAATTATCTCTAAAGGGAATATATAATGAAAAGAAAAGTACTGGCTATTCTTGTACCCGCATTATTAATGGCTGGCGTAGCAAATGCCGCTGAGATTTACAATAAAGGCGGTAATAAAGTCGATTTCTACGGAAAGATGGTTGGCGAACGCATCTGGTCCAACACTGATGAAAGCAACAGTGAAAATGAAGATACGTCATATGCCCGTTTTGGCGTAAAAGGCGAAACGCAAATTAATAGCCAACTGACCGGTTATGGCCAGTTTGAATACAATATTGATGCAAGCCAGCCTGAAGGTAAACAGGATGAGAGCACGCGTCTGGCTTTCTCTGGTCTGAAATATGCGGATTACGGTTCATTCGATTATGGCCGAAACTATGGCGTAGCTTATGACGGTGCAGCTTACACCGATATGCTGGTTGAATGGGGTGGTGATTCCTGGGCTGCCACGGACAACTTTATGACTCAGCGTACCAATGGCGTTGCGACCTACCGTAACACCGATTTCTTCGGTATGGTTGAAGGTCTTAACTTTGCTGTTCAGTATCAGGGTAAAAATGACGACCGTGATCTTTTCAAAGCAAACGGCGATGGTTACAGCATGTCTGTAAATTATAACCTTGATGGCTTTGGTTTCGTGGGTGTCTACGGTAAATCCGATCGTACCGATGAACAAACAGCTGATCATTATGGCGACAATGCTGAAGTATGGGCACTGTCTGCAAAATATGATGCAAATAGCGTTTACGCCGCTGTAATGTATGGCGAAACGCGTAATATGACTAAAGCAGGTTCTAACCGCGGCTTTGCTAATAAAACCCAGAACGTTGAAGCTGTAGTTCAATATCAATTTGATTTTGGCCTGCGTCCATCCCTTGGCTATGTTTATTCTCAAGCCAAAGACTTCGGTGCGCGAGATGGTTACGAAGGTGTCAACGCCGATCGTGTAAATTACATCGAACTTGGCACCTGGTACTACTTCAATAAAAACATGAACGTTTATACTGCCTATAAATTTAACCTGCTGGACGAAGAAGACGGTGCCATCACTGGCAACGCAACTGACGATCAGTTCGCGATGGGTATTGTTTACCAGTTCTAATCCCCCAAAACACCAAAGGCCGCTATCGCGGCCTTTTTTTATTCCTGCGCTCTCTATTACGGCGCTTCCTGCAACGCCACCCGAATAAACCCGTTATTCTGCGCAAGCAACTCATGCGCTTTCCAGGCATCCAGCCCAGTCAGCACCATCAGCACCGCCGTTTTGCAGTTATGGTTACAGCTCGCCAGCGCGGCTTTCGCCACCGCGCGGGTGCATCCCCCCGCTTCCATCACAATCGCGATTTGCCGTTCGGTCCACTGGGTGCTGCTCGCCTCCAGATCCACGCGCAGGTTGCTGTAAACCCGCCCGGTGCGGACGGCCAGCCCGGTGGTCACCATAGAGAGGATCATCTTTTGCGCGATTGCCGCTTTGGTATTCAGATAGCCGGCAACCACATCCGGTCCCAGCTCTGGCGCAATCACCATACTCGCCAGCTGCGCCGCTTCGCTTTGCGCATTATCGGTAATCACCGCCACCGGTGAACCGAGCGACCACGCATGCCGCATGGCCCCCCACACCCACGGCGTTTTTCCGCTTACGGTGACCGCCAGCATCATATCGTGCTCGCCAAAGTTAATCGCCTGCAGGTCGGCAACGCCGCGCTCGTAGCTTGCGGCGTCGTCGCCCGCCGTGATGGCAATCACCGGGGTTTTACCCGGGGCATACTCATCCGCCGCCTGTTTTGCCACACAGCCGGACGGCCCCGCGCCAACCATAACCAGACGCCCCCCGTGGCTCAGGGTCGCGGCGGCGTTATCCACCACACGGGCAATAATGGGTAAAAAAGGGGTGATTGCAGCGGAGATAAGTGCATCATCCTGGTGAATGACTTTCAGCATGTCCAGCGTGGACAATCTATCGATATTCATCGTGCTGGCGTGCCGTCTTTCCTTGACCGAACCGGTAAGCATAATGCTCATAAACAGCCTCCTTATTATGAGTACCCACACACTATAAAGTGTTTTATATGGATGACATGCGAGGAGGGTCACGAAAAGCGGACCAAATGCATGCTTTTACATAGCTTTAAGAAAAGCACGTCATCGGCGATAATTACCCTTTCTTCTTCATCGCGGAGTGTTGATGAGCGATTTGCAGCCTTTCCCCCAGACGCGCAAGCGCCCCATGAAACTGAACACGCTGGTCACGTTGATGGTGTGCGCGATCATCGGTTCAGTGCTCCTGGTGGTCTTTGCGCTCTATTCGGTGCAGATCACCCGGGCAACACGCGATGATGTCAAAGACACCGCACTCGGCATTGCCCGCACCCTCGCCGACAGCCCCGAGATACAGCGCGGCCTGTTGCAGGCACCGCAGGAGAATATTATTCAGCCTATCGCCCAGGCGGTGACGAAACGAAACGATCTGCTGTTCACCGTGGTGACCGATATGCGCGGGATCCGCTATTCTCACCCGAACGAGGCGCTGCTGGGGCTGCATTTTATCGGCGACGATCTGAACCCGGCGCTGGAAGGTAAGGAGAACGTCTCTGTTAACCGGGGTGCACTCGCGGAAGCCCTTCGCGTATTTACGCCCGTGTATGACAGCCAGCACGAGCAGATCGGCGTGGTGGTGGTCGGCATTTCGCTTAAAAAAGTGGAAGACCAGATTGCCCGCGGGCGACTGAACGCCGTCTGGACCATTTTGTTCAGTATCTTTATGAGCTCTATGGCGATCTGGGGGCTGGTTCGCGTTCTGAAACGCATCCTGTTCGGGCTGGAGCCGTACGAAATTTCCGCCCTGTTCGAACAGCGTCAGGCGATGCTGCAGTCGCTGCGTGAAGGGGTATTAGCGGTCGATATTCATGGCCGCGTGACGATGATTAACCACACCGCCAGAGAGATACTGCTCCTGCCCTCCGGCAAGCAGACCGAAAACGCCAGTGCGCCCCTGCTGGCCAGCCTGCGCGAGGTGTCGAAGACGGGCATCGCACGCCAGGATCAGGAGATCAGCTGCAACGGGCGGCTGCTGCTGTGCAACATGGTGCCGGTGAAAAGCCAGGAGCGGGTGATCGGGGCTATCACCACCTTCCGCGACAAAACCGAAATCAGCCAGCTGATGCAGCGTATCGACGGCATGGTGAATTACGTCGACGCCCTGCGCGCCCACACGCACGAGTTTATGAACAAACTGCACGTGATCCTGGGCCTGCTGCATATCAAGCGCTACGACAAGCTGGAAGAGTACATTCTGCAGACGGCACATAATTATCAGACGGACATCGGCGCTATCCAGAGCAAGGTGAAATCCCCGGTGATTGCCGGGTTCCTGCTGGGTAAAATCAACCGGGCGAAAGAAGCGGGGATCACCCTCACCCTGGCGGATGAGTGCCAGATACCGGATACCGCCAACGAAGAGCAGGTCGCGGTGCTGGTCACCGTACTCGGTAACTTAATTGAAAACGCACTGGACGCGATGGAAGGCCAGCCGGAAGGCGAAATCAGCCTGCTGCTGCACTATCAGAATGGCTGGCTCAGCTGTGAAGTCAGCGATGACGGCCCGGGAATTGCTCCCGCGCAGCTGGAGACTATTTTTACTAAAGGCTTCTCAACAAAAGGTGAAAACCGGGGCGTTGGGCTGTTCCTTGCCCGCCAGCAAATTCAGAACCTGGGCGGTGACATCACCGTCGAATCTGAACCTGGCGTATTTACCCAATTTTTTGTTCACATCCCCTGGGATAGCGAGAGGAATATCGCGTGATAAATGTATTAATTGTCGATGATGACGCCATGGTAGCCGACCTCAACCGTCTGTACGTCAACCGTGTTGATGGCTTTAGCTGCTGCGGCGTCGCCTCCACGCTGAACCAGGCCGAGGCCATTATTAACAACCCTGCCCAGCCGGTCGATCTGGTGCTGCTGGATGTCTACATGCAGCAGGATAACGGGCTGGATCTGCTGCCGGTGATCCGCGCCTCTGGTCGCCCAATCGATGTCATCATGATCTCTTCGGCCGCCGACGCCGCAACCATCCAGACCTCTATCCATTACGGCGTGGTGGATTATCTGATTAAACCGTTCCAGTTCCCGCGCTTTGAAGAGGCCCTGAACGGCTGGAAGGCAAAGCACAACCTGATGGGGTCGCACCAGTATTATGAGCAGGCAGATGTCGACAGGCTGATCCACGGCGGGGCGCCGGAGCTGGCAGACAGCAAAAAGCTACCAAAGGGGTTAACGCCGCAGACGCTGCGCACCATCTGCCAGTGGATTGACGCCCACCCGGAGACCGAGTTTTCCACCGATGACCTCGCCAGTGCAGTCAATATCTCGCGCGTCTCCTGCCGCAAGTATCTGATCTGGCTGGCGCAAATCCATATCCTGTTCACCAGCATTCATTACGGTGCCACCGGGCGTCCGGTGTATCGTTACCGTCTCCAGCCCGAGCAGACAGCCCTGCTTAAACAGTACTGTCAGTAACGCGATAGCTGTTATCCAGCAAGGTAAAGCGGAAGTGGTGCGCTGAAGAGAGCACCACTTCTTTTGTTTTGGTCACGAAGATCGCTTCAATATCAGGGCGCGAGCGCAGCACCGCGCAGCCCTTCTCCACGCCCATACCGTACATCAGCGTGGTCCAGATATCCCCGTCGATAGAATCGTTTGAAATGATGGTCACGCTGTCCAGTTCGTTATCCAGAGGATACCCGGTGCGCGGGTCCAGGATATGGTGATAGCGTTTGCCGTTTTGTTCAAAGTAGCGCTCATAGGTTCCCGACGTCACCACGGAGCGATTCTCTACCGTCATTGCGCCGATCAGCGCATCACCGGCAAACGGCTTTTTCAGCCCCACGCTCCAGCCCCCTTCCGGCGAGCCCAGCGTCTGGATATTGCCGCCGAGGTTGATCAGCCCGAGTTCAGCGCCCTCTTTACGCAGGTAATCCCGCACCCTGTCGGCGATATAGCCTTTGGCGATGGCCCCTAGATCAATCTCCATCCCTTTTCGGGTTAAAAATACGCTACTGCTGGCCTCGTCCAGCACCACATCCTCAGGACGGGTAATCGCCAGCAACGCGGCGATGTCTTCGGCTGGCGGCACGCTGTCGCCGCGAAAGCCAATTTTCCAGCGTTTTACCAGCGGGCCGATGGCCAGGTTAAACGCGCTGTCTTTAAGCACGCTTGCCGCTTTCGCGCAGCGAATCAGTTCAAACACCGGACGGCTGACGGCAACCGGATGCTGACCGGCCGCATGGTTGATATCCATCACCTGCGAATGCGCACGGTTAACAGTAAGCAGGTCTTCGTACTGTTTGATCAGGCGAAATACGCGGGACGCGAGGGCTTCGTCATGGGAAAAGAGTTTGAGGAGGATGGGCGATCCCATCAGGACGGCGGAATAACTGTAAACGCGATGGTCATCAGGCATAGCATGAGTCCTCAGATGTAGCCCCGGCAAGCACCGCGCCGCCGGGGAAAATGCCGGATAACGCTGCGCGTCTCCGGCATACAACACAGGGGTCTTACTGCTTTTTCGAACGCATAGCCGCCTGATGTCCTGCAAGCGTACCAAAAATAATGATATCTGCCACCGCGTTACCGCCGATACGGTTACCGCCGTGGATCCCACCGACCACTTCACCGGCCGCAAACGCCCCAGGCAGCACGTTGTGGTTGCTGTCCAGCACGCAGGTTTCGGTGTTGATGGTCACGCCGCCCATGGTGTGGTGCACGCCCGGCGCAATCTGAATGGCGTAGAACGGCCCTTCGTTGATAGGCGCACGTAGCGCGGTGGTACGGCCAAAATCGTCATCGTGCTGTTTTTCAACGAAACCGTTGTAGCGTTCCAGGGTCGCCAGGAAAGCGTGGTAATCCATGCCCAGCGCTTCGGCCAGGGCTTTTGGCGAGCTGGCGCTGGTCACAAAGCCTTTGGCGATATACTCATCCGCGGCTTTGTTTTTGGCACGAACGTGCTCGTCAAAGACGATATACGCGTATTTCTCCGGCAGCGCGATGATTGACGCCGAGACTTTATCGCGGGTTTCCATCTCATTGAAGAAACGGTTCCCCTGCTGGTTGACCAGTATCGCCCCGCCCCCACGAATGGATTCAGAAATCAGGTACGAGGTTTTCTGCTCAACGGTTGGGTGGATCTGGATCTCACCCATGTCAACCGTACCGGCACCGATGCGTTCCAGCAGCGCGATACCGCCGCCTGTTGCCCCTTTGTGGTTGGTGGTGACAAAACCTTCCAGGTCAGGGCGGTATTTCACCACCATCTGGCTGTTGGCGCTGAAACCACCGGTGGCAACAATCACGCTTTTGGTGGTCACGGTGAGGGTTTCGTTCTCTTCTGTGGTCAGACGTACGCCAGTCACTTCGCCGTTTTCGAACAGGATGTCGCTGACGGACGTATCGAGCATCACCTCAATGTTGCGTTTGTTGACGTTACGCACAAGGCCGCTGATCAGATAGCCGCCTACCGCGGAACCGTCTTTTGGACGGTGCGTACGGTCAATGCTCATCCCACCAGTGGTGGTGATGTCATTCAGCATAATGCCGCGGGTTGCCAGCCATTCAATCGCCTGTGGCGCATTCTCCACGAAGCGACGCAGCAGTTCCGGGTTGTTCTTGTTACCGCCCCCTTTCAGGCTCTCCTGGTAGAACAGCTCTTTGCTGTCCTGGATCCCTTTCACCCGCTGGAAGCGCGTCTCGGCGGCATTCATCCCGGCAGAGGCTTTAATGGTGTTACCGCCGATGGTTGGCATCTTCTCAACGATCAGCACGCTCGCGCCTTCATCGTGGGCCTGAATGGCTGCGGCCAGACCGGCACCGCCGCTACCAACGACCACCACATCCACGCTGCGGGTCGCGTTCGGGTCAGCGCCCTCTTCTGCCGCCAGCGCTTTACTGGATTTGAGCATCGCTTTAGAGACGGCTTTTTTCACCGCTTCACTCTGGCTGGTTGCACCCGTGATGGCATCCACGTGCGGGGTGTTGGCATCCAGAATACGGGTACGGATCTCTTCAAAGCTGGTGACAAACTCAACGTCTTCGCTCGGGCCAGACGCCAGCGCAATATCGGCGATGCGATCGGTTTCCAGGCTGACGTTGATCACCAGCTCGTTAACATCGTCCTGCACCTTTTCAGTGAACATGCCCGGTTTGAATTTTGATTCGCCCATGCTCATGTCGCGGATCATCGCTTCCACCAGCGAGAAGCGCCACAGCGGTTCCGGAATGCTGAGTTCTTCGCGTTTGGTGCTGTCCATAAACAGCTCCAGGTTTTCACCTGCCGCGATCCGGTCAGTCCAGTCCGGGTAGGCGATGGTGGCGCGGCCTACGGCGATCAGGTCATAACCATGATCCAGCGCCTCATTGACGTCCGCGGCATTCACCACGCCGCCGACCCCCATCACCGGAACCTGTGCCAGCGTTTCTGAACGCATGGCGCAATATTTTTCGATGAGCGGGGTTGGGTCCTGCGTATCAACAATCGAAGGACGCAGGGTCGCCCCCACGGAGAAGTGCAGATAATCCACACCGCGCGCCGCCAGTTTTTCCAGCAGGTACATGGTGTCTTCAAAGCGGATGCCCGGGACTTCCAGCTCTTCAGGGGAGAAACGGTAGCCAATAATGAACGCGTCGTCCGCGTACTGACGCACCATTTTGTGCGTGATATCCAGCACCGCCAGCGGGAATTTAGCACGGTTATCGCGGCTGCCGCCCCACTCGTCGTCGCGCTGGTTTGAGTTCGGGGAGTAGAACTGCTGAATCAGGTAAGTGTTGGCCCCGTGAATTTCAACCCCGTCGAAACCGGCCTGGATGGCACGGCGAACGGCTTCACCAAACTTGCCGATCATGCCTTCCACTTCTTCGCCGGTCAGGGCAACCGGCGTAGCAGCCCCGTCGCGCGGCGCGGCAACGGCGCTTGGGCCAACCGGCGTGCGGCCACCGATCAGCTTCGGATCGACCATACGGCCGCCGTGGTAGATCTGCAGCAGGGCTTTCGAGCCTTTGGATTTAATGGCGTCCGCGATTTTCGCCAGTCCGGCGATTTTCTCGTCGTTGTCGATACCAATCGCGCCGGGGAACGCAAGGCCGAGGTCATCGATAAAGCAGCATTCAACGATAATGGTACCAATGCTGCCGGAACGGGCCCGATAGTACTCCACCAGCTCGCTGGTGACCGTGCCGTCGTAATAGCCGGTACAGGTGGTCATGGGGGCCATTAACAAACGGTTTTTCAGTTCAGTGCCATTCGGTAATGTGAAGGGGCTCAGAATACGTTCGTTAGTGCTCATAATTGAAACTCCAAACTTTAAAAATTAAGAATTCGGTATCGGATTGATTTTTTTATTTCGTCGTTATTTGCCGATGTCATGATATTAATATAATGATTTTTTTAGTTTCTAAAGTTATTACGTTAGTTAAAAAACTATTTAATCCCTGCGATAACACAAATAACACATTGGTGTTAGTGATTGTAATTCAACTATTCACAATAATTTAAACTTCGTTAAATTAATAATGGTAAAACCACTTCACCATAAGGAGGAGCAATCATTATAAATCAACAATATACAAAACATCAAAATACTGAATTGTTAAAAAATTGATAAATTCAATCCATAATATACGTAATACCCACATACGCCAGAGTGGTTATTAATAAAAGCACAAAAATAACGCTGCAATTCTCTTTTTTTGATCCCGATCAATAGTTATGGCATCCAAAAGCGCAATATAAAAACATCATCAATTTTTAATTTAGCGCAAACAAAAATGCGTTAAATCGCTATTACTGAAAATACAAAACAGCACCTTAAATAACTAAAAAAAGCAAAGAAACTTAAGAAAGCAATTTTGTTTTTCAGTGCGACCGAATTTTTGACAACTTAAGACGTGAAACTATGAATACAAAAACTGCTGTAACGCCCCCTGTGGCGAACCAGGCATCAAATGGGAAAGCAAAACGACTGCTGATGATGGCATTGCCCATCATCGTCGCCGTCCTGCTGCTGTTTGTTCCGGTACCGGAAGGACTGCCGCCTTATGCGTGGCACTACTTCGCTATCTTTGTCGGCGTGATCGTCGGCTTAATCTTTGAACCGCTGCCGGGTGCGGTGATCGGTTTGACCGGCGTGGTGGCGATTGCGCTGTGCAGTCAGTGGGTGCTGTTCAGCCCTGAACAGCTGGCCGACCCGAAATTCAAGCTGGCGGGTGCCTCTTTTAAATGGGCGGTCAGCGGGTTTGGTAACTCGACCGTGTGGCTGATCTTCGGTGCCTTCATGTTCGCCGCTGGCTATGACAAAACTCGCTTCGGCCGCCGTCTGGCGCTGATTCTGGTGAAATATCTCGGCCGTCGCAGCCTGACGCTCGGTTACGCCATCACCTTCGCGGACCTGCTGCTGGCACCGTTTACGCCGTCCAACACCGCACGTAGCGGCGGGACCATCTACCCGATTATCGCTAACCTGCCGCCGCTGTATGGTTCAAAACCAAACGACCCCAGCGCGCGTAAAATTGGTTCGTACCTGATGTGGGTGGCGATCACCGCGGCCTGTATCACCAGTTCGATGTTCCTCGCCTTCCTGCCGCTGGGCATCCTGCTGATTCTGACCATGCCGCTGCTGGCCTACTGGTTCTACCCGCCAGAAGTCAAAGTGAATAATGAAGTACCGCTGTGGGCAACCCGTGAGCTGGAAAAACTGGGCAAACTGTCCCGCAATGAAATTCTGCTGCTGGTGTTCGTGTGCTGTGCGCTGCTGATGTGGATCTTCGCCGCCGCGTGGATTGAACCGGCGATGGCAGCCCTGCTGATTGTGGGTCTGATGCTGTGGACAGGCGTGCTGGAGTGGAACGATATCACCGGCAATAAAGCCGCGTGGAACACCTTCGTCTGGTTCGCCACCCTGGTTGCGCTGGCGGATGGCCTCTCCTCTACCGGCTTTATCAGCTGGCTGGGTAAAGAAGGCGGCCTGTTAATGAGCGGGATCTCGCCGGGTGTTGCCACCATCGTACTGCTGCTGGCGTTCTATCTGCTGCACTACCTGTTTGCCAGCACCACCGCGCACACCACCGCGCTGCTGCCGGCGATGCTGACCATCGCCTCCACCATTCCGGGCATGAATATGGAAGTGTTCGTCCTGCTGATGGTGACCTCGCTGGGTGTGATGGGGATCATCACCCCGTACGGTACCGGCCCAAGCCCGATTTACTACGGTAGTGGCTACCTGCCAACCAAAGACTACTGGCGCCTGGGCACTATCTTCGGTGCCATCTTCCTGGCGGCCCTGCTGCTGATTGGTTATCCGTGGATGTCCATGATGTTCTGATTCCTGACCGCCGGACTTCTCCTCCGGCGGTTTTATTTTTGTGGAGCAATACGCTATGTCAAACAAACCGTTTTACTACCAGAACCCCTTCCCGCTTTCCCATGACGACACCGAATACTATCTGCTGACCAAAGAGCACGTCTCCGTTGCTGAGTTCGACGGTCAGGAAGTCCTGAAAGTCGAGCCAGAGGCGCTGACGCTGCTGGCGCAGCAGGCGTTCCACGATGCTGCGTTTATGCTGCGTCCTTCCCATCAGAAACAGGTCGCCGCCATTCTTAACGATCCGGAAGCGAGCCAGAACGATAAGTACGTTGCCCTGCAGTTCCTGCGTAACTCTGAAATCGCCGCTAAAGGCGTGCTGCCAACCTGCCAGGATACCGGTACAGCGATCATCATGGGTAAAAAAGGCCAGCGCGTCTGGACCGGCGGTGGCGATGAAGCAGCGCTGAGTCAGGGGGTGTACAACACTTACATCGAAGACAACCTGCGCTACTCCCAGAACGCTGCACTGGATATGTATAAAGAGGTGAACACCGGCACCAACCTGCCTGCGCAGATCGACCTCTACAGCGTCGACGGCGACGAGTACAAATTCCTCTGCATGGCGAAAGGCGGCGGTTCAGCCAACAAAACCTACCTCTATCAGGAAACCAAAGCGCTGATCACCCCGGCGAAGCTGAAAAACTATCTGGTGGAGAAAATGCGTACCCTGGGTACCGCGGCCTGTCCGCCTTACCATATTGCCTTCGTGATTGGCGGAACTTCCGCAGAAGCGACGCTGAAAACGGTGAAGCTGGCCTCCACCCGCTACTACGACGCCTTGCCCACCGAGGGGAACGAACACGGCCAGGCGTTCCGCGATGTTCAGCTCGAACAGGAACTGCTCCAGGAAGCACAGAACCTGGGCCTGGGTGCGCAATTTGGCGGTAAATACTTCGCTCACGATATCCGCGTGATCCGCCTGCCGCGCCACGGTGCCTCCTGCCCAATCGGCATGGGTGTCTCCTGTTCCGCCGACCGTAACATCAAGGCGAAAATCAACCGCGACGGGATCTGGATTGAAAAACTGGAACACAACCCAGGTCAGTACATTCCTGAATCGCTGCGCCAGCAGGGCGAACGCGACGTGGTCAGCATCAACCTCAACAAGCCGATGAACGAGATCCTTGCGCAGCTCTCCGCGCACCCGGTCTCTACCCGTCTGTCGCTGAACGGTACCATCATTGTGGCGCGTGATATCGCCCACGCGAAGCTGAAAGAGCTGCTCGATAACGGCGAGGAGCTGCCGCAGTACGTTAAAGATCATCCGATTTACTACGCGGGCCCGGCAAAAACCCCGGAAGGCTATGCCTCCGGCTCCCTCGGCCCAACTACTGCGGGCCGCATGGACTCGTATGTGGATTTACTGCAGTCCCACGGCGCGAGCATGATCATGCTGGCCAAAGGCAACCGCAGCCAGCAGGTGACGGATGCCTGCCACAAACACGGCGGTTTCTACCTGGGCAGCATCGGTGGCCCGGCGGCGGTGCTGGCGCAAAACAGCATCAAGAGCCTGGAGTGCGTGGCGTACCCGGAACTGGGAATGGAAGCCATCTGGAAAATCGAAGTGGAGAACTTCCCGGCGTTTATCCTGGTGGATGACAAAGGTAACGACTTCTTCCAGCAGATCCAGAACAAACAGTGCCAGGGGTGTTCACAGCGCTGAGTGTTTCCAGAGTGCCGGCAGCCGCGACAACATGTGATTGATCCGCTCACGCTTGTCGCTGCCCGGCTTCCAGATAGTGACCATCGTCTGACTAATCCCCTGGCTGCCCACTTCGGTGGGCAGCCTTTTTACGTTCTTCCACTGCGTCGCATGAAGATGGGTCGGCAAAAAGCCCCAGCCACAGCCCTGCTCCAGCAGGCCGCGCAGCATCTCAATTTCATTAGTAAAAAGGGTATGCCCGGCAATTTGCAGACGACGGGCAACCGGTTCATCTGACGCGGCATGCATAACCACCTGCGGAACCAGAGAGAGATCGAGCAGCGAAACCGGCGTGGCAACCTTCGCAAAAAGCGCGTCTGCGGCGTAAAAATCCATGTCGATGGCTCCCAGAGCCCGCCACTCCATCTCATTACCCACGCTGCGGTTGCGCGCCTGGCAGATACCTAAATCTGCCTCTCCGCTCGCCAGCAGGGCTTCCGCCTCGTCACGCGACGCGCTGGTCAGGCTCAGGCGTATTTTTTGTGCCGCCATCTCTGCAATCAGCGCCTGCAGAAAAGCCCGGGGAGTGAACGGATCATAAACAAGGGCAATGTCCTGCGTCGCGCTTTCCGGTACCGCTGTGGCAAAGGCCTCAAAGGCTTTCACCTGGCGCATCAGCAGGTGCGCCTGTCGCTGGAGCTGTTCCCCTTCAGGCGTTAAGCGCACGCTGCGTCCCTCGCGCAGGAACAGGGCATACCCCAGCCCGTCCTCAAGAAAATCGATCAGATCGCGCAGGGTCGTACGGTCTTTACCGAGCTTAATGGCCGCCTTCATCAGGCTGCCGTGCTCTGCCACCGCGGTAAACGCCTCCAGCTGGGCAAATGAATAGACTATCGCCACCTCTCCCTCCCGTCCCATTTTAGGGGGATTTTCCCCCATAACCCGTTTTTTATTATAGGTCGCGGCTTCTTAAACTGAAGCCCTTCCTGAACCAAACGAGATAAACATGAAAAACAAAACGTTAAACCGCACCCTGCTCGCCGCGCTGGTGGTCAGCAGTCTTTTATCCCCTGCCGTTATGGCTGCCTGTCACGGCACCGATCTCAACCCCTGCCCTGCGCCGTTTGACGCAACCCTTCCCGACACGCACAGCATGCTGACCTGGAGTCAGGCTGATCGCGTGGTGGGTTTTCGTAACGACTATCGCAACTACGCGGGCGATGTTTTCCGCCACGGAAAGGCCACGCCGCTGCTGGCAGCAGAGAAACCGCTTACCGACGCCCGCTATCAGGTCGATGGCAAGACCTATAACCTGCAGGACTACCTGAAACGCCAGAACGTCAGCGGCATGCTGGTGCTGAAGGACGGCAAAATTGCGTGGAAGTATCTGGGTGAAGGCAATACCGATTCCACGCTCTGGACATCCCGTTCGGTGGGGAAATCCGTGGTCTCTGCGCTGGTCGGGGTCGCCATTAAAGAGGGAAAAATCCACTCCCTCGACGACCTAATCACCCGTTACGAACCCGATTTAAAAGGCACGGCGTGGGACGGCGTGACGCTGAGACAGTTGATCACTCACACCTCTGGCGTGGCGTGGAACGAAGACTACACCAACCCACAGTCTGATTTCGCGCAGCTTACCGAATGCGAAGCGAAGCCGGGCACCTACGACTGCGTGCGTAAGCTGGTGAAGGGGTTACACCGGGAACACCCGGCCGGAGAGAACTGGTCTTATTCATCGGGCGGGGCGTGGCTACTGGGTGACGTGCTGGAGCGCGCCACCGGCATGACGCTGGCGGCGTACCTGGAGAAAAGCATCTGGCAACCGTACGGGATGGCGAGCGATGGCGTATGGCATGCCTACCGTAAAGGCCAGCACGATGTCGGGGCGCACGGCTTTAACGCCACGCTGGAAGACTGGGGCCGCTTCGGCGAGTTTATCCTGCATAACGGTACGCTCCCTTCGGGCAAACAGATCCTGCCTGACGGCTGGGTGAAGGCGTCGTCAGAGTGGACGCAGGCGAAAGGATCCGTGTCTGACGCGCATCCGAAAGGGTTGTACGGCTATCAGTGGTGGAATAACGAGGTGCCCGCCACGGCCACAGACGTCAAGCCCGCGCCAGAGGATTCCCTGACAGATTCACTCTGGGCGCTGGGGATTTTTGGCCAGATGATTATGGTGAATCAAAAGGAAAACCTGGTGATTGTCCAGTGGTCCACCTGGCCGCAGGCAGAGCCGTCATTCAGCGCCCAGCCGCTGGAAGCGTCGCTGATGTTTAGCGCAATTGCACAGGCGCTGCGCTGAATACAGTACTCTGCCAGTTTCGCCCGGCGGCGCTACGCTTGCACGGCCTACAAAATTCGTAGGTCGGGTAAGCGAAGCGCCACCCGACAAGAGCAGCAGCTATTCTGCCCTTCTGCGCGATATCACAAAATAGCGATATCAGCCACTTAGCATTAGATGGTGAATAAAAAATCAATGAATTGTTAAGTTATTGTTGGATAGGTAAATCCTGGTCAACGTCCTGTCATTGATGCGCAGCACGCATCAGTTCATGCGTGATTTGCGCTTATTAATTTCCGTTTAATGCGCCAGTTTTCAAAAACAGACGGACAACACGTCAATAATAAACTGGAGACGACCATGATTTCCTCAACCCCACCTGCAACCGTTCGCGCAAGAGCGGGCGCGATACTTCGCGTCACCTCGGGCAATTTCCTTGAGCAATTCGACTTCTTCCTGTTCGGGTTCTATGCCACCTACATCGCGCATACCTTCTTCCCGGCGAGCAGTGAGTTTGCGTCGCTGATGATGACCTTCGCCGTCTTCGGCGCAGGCTTCCTGATGCGCCCCATCGGCGCGATTGTCCTCGGAGCTTACATCGACAAGGTCGGTCGTCGTAAAGGGTTGATCACCACCCTGTCGATTATGGCGGCCGGCACCTTCCTGATTGTGCTGATCCCCTCTTATGAGAGCATCGGCCTGTGGGCACCGCTGCTGGTGCTGGCGGGACGCTTGCTGCAGGGCTTTTCCGCCGGGGCGGAGCTTGGCGGCGTGTCGGTCTATCTGGCTGAAATTGCCACGCCGGGCCGCAAAGGCTTCTTTACCAGCTGGCAATCCGGCAGTCAGCAGGTGGCAATCATGGTGGCCGCCGCAATGGGCTTTGCGCTGAACGCGATGCTGGAAGAGAGCGCCATTCGCGAATGGGGCTGGCGGATCCCGTTCCTGTTCGGCTGCCTGATTGTGCCGTTTATCTTCTTCCTGCGCCGCAAGCTGGAAGAGACCGAGGAGTTCCGCACCCGCCGTCACACGCTGGCGATGCGTCAGGTCTTTACCACCCTGCTGGCGAACTGGCCGGTTGTGGTCGCGGGCATGCTGATGGTGGCCATGACCACCACCGCGTTCTACCTGATCACCGTCTACGCGCCTACCTTCGGCAAAAAAGTGTTAATGCTCAGCGCCTCCGACAGCCTGCTGGTGACGCTGCTGGTGGCCATCTCTAACTTTATCTGGCTACCGGTGGGCGGTGCCCTGTCGGACCGCTTTGGCCGTAAACCGGTGCTGATTGCCATGACGCTGCTGGCGCTGGCGACCAGCTATCCGGCCCTGACGCTGCTGGCACAGGCGCCGAGCTTCTCCATGATGCTGAGCGTATTACTGTGGCTCTCCTTCCTCTATGGCCTTTATAACGGTGCGATGATCCCGGCCCTGACAGAGATCATGCCGGTGGACGTGCGCGTTGCCGGTTTCTCACTGGCGTATAGCCTTGCCACCGCGATCTTCGGCGGGTTTACGCCGGTCATTTCAACGGCCCTGATTGAGTACACCGGCGATAAAGCCTCGCCGGGTTACTGGATGAGCTTCGCGGCGGTCTGCGCACTGCTGGCAACGCTTTATCTCTATCGTCGCAGCGCGATGAATCTGCAGGTACAGAGAGGATAATATGCACACATTTGTACGTTCAGGACTGACCGGGCTGGTAATACTGGCGACCAGCGCAGGCGCGCTGGCCCAGGAGGTGACGGTCATGATTTCAGGCGGTTTTAAGGCCGCGCTGGAAAAACTCGCCCCCGGGTATGAAGCCCGGACGGGTGACCATATCGTGCTGATCCCGGGGCCGTCGATGGGACAGACGCCGCAGGCGATCCCCAACCGGCTGGCACGCGGTGAAAAAGCGGACGTGGTGATTATGGTGGGTGATGCGCTGACGCACCTGGCGAAGGACCGGATGGTCAAAGAAGGTTCGCGCGTTGAGCTGGCGGATTCCCCCATCGGCGTGGTGGTGAAAGCCGGCTCGCCGGTGCCGGATATCGCCACGGATAGCGCGCTAAAACAGACCCTGCTTAAGGCGAGCACCATCGCCTACTCCGACAGCGCCAGCGGCCGGTATGTGCAAACGGAGCTGTTCAAAAAGCTGGGGATTGAAGCGCAGGTAGAGGGGAAAGCGCACAAGGTGGAGCGGATCCCGGTCGCCTCTGAGGTGGCGAAAGGGAAATACGCCGTGGGGTTCCAGCAGGTCAGCGAGTTGTTACCCGTGCCCGGCGTAACCTTTGTCGGCAAACTGCCGGATAACCTGCAGTACATCACCCGTTTTGCCGGGGCGGTCACCGCCCACGCGGAGCACCCTTCCGGGGGGAAAGCCCTGCTGGATTATCTCGCTTCAGCAAACGCGCAGGAGACCATCACCGCCACCGGGATGATGCCCGTCACTCCGCGGCGCGATAACGCGCAGTAATGAGGGTTTCCAGCTCAGCGGCGATCCACGACTGAATACGCCCGCTGCGCCGGATCAGCCCGACAGTGCGTTTGACCTCGGGCTCGGTCAGCGGAATATGCGTCAGGAAGGAGTGCTCAGAGTGCGGCATTGACATGGCGGGGACGGCAGCAATGCCTATCCCCGCCTCGACCATTCCCAGCATCGTGGTGACGTGGCGCGTCTCGCAGATCCCCGGACGCTCCGGCTTAATGTGGCCGAGCATCTGATCGAGCAGATTCCGGTTCCCCGACGTAATGTCCAGGCTGATGTAATCCTGCTGATAAAAGGTCTGCCAGGTCAGACTCTTGCGTCCCGCCAGCGGGTGATCGCGACGACACGCGGCGACATACACATCCTCCACCAGCGGAATAAAGGTGAGATCCGGCTGAAGGCTTCTGGCAAAACAGATGCCAAAATCCGCCTGCCCGCTGGCTACCGCGTCAATGACGTTGCCCGCACTGCTGTCGATAAGCTTGATGCGCACGCGCGGATAGCGGCGATGAAACTGGCGGATCACCTCCGGCATAAAATGGCAGGCCGCCGACGGCACGGTGGCGACGGTAATCAGCCCGGTGCGCTCCTCGCTCACCTTGTCGATATCCGCCAGCATCGATTCCACGTTTTCCAGAAGCTGCCCGCAGCGGTCGGCAAAGGTTTGCCCGAAGAGCGTCAGCGTCACACGCCGGGTGGTTCTGTCGAACAGTTTCGCGCCGACGGCGGTTTCCAGCTTTTCAATACGGCGGCTTAAGGCGGACTGAGAGATACAGATAGATTCTGCGGCGATACGGAAGTTACCGTACTCCACCAGCGCTCTGAAGGCATAAAGATCGTTGAGGTCGAAATTGACGGGCATAGATTCTGGCAATCCTTAGCGCTTTCTGGAAACTCGGACATTCATAATAGCGACTTATGAATCAGCGGCAACCTCTGTCGCTGATGTGTGTCCGGAAAGCGCTACACTGCTCCGTGGGAGTCGCTGTGCGACGCCGCCACGGCATCCACCAGCGCCAGTTCCTCACGGCTCAGCAGCATCTCAATATTCACCAGAATAATCATTCGACTGTCGAGCACGCCCAGCCCAAGCAGGTAGCGGCCAGAGAGCACCGAGGCCACGTCCGGGGTCGGCTTGATGTTATCCACATCGATCGACAGCACGTCCGCCACGCCGTCAACCACGATACCCACCACGCGATCGTTCAGATTGAGCACGATGACCACCGTTTTATCGTCCTGTGACGGGTCGGGCAGATCGAAGCGCACGCGCAGATCGACAATTGGCACAATCACGCCGCGCAGGTTGGTCACGCCGGTAATAAAATTCGGCGCGTTCGGGATCCGCGTCAGGCGATCGCAGCCGCGGATCTCCTGCACTTTGAGAATATCAATGCCGTACTCTTCATCGCCCAGGCGGAATACCAGGTACTCCTGGGCGATGGCGTCGGTTGCGGCGGGTTTACTGGCGGTTGCTACAGTCATGCGTTTACCCCCTCCCTCTGGGGTTGTGGCGCGTTGAGCGTTGAAAGCTCAACCACATCAAGGATCAGCGCCACGCTGCCATCCCCGAGGATGGTGGCAGCGGAGACGCCAGGCACTTTGCGATAGTTATGTTCAAGGTTCTTCACCACCACCTGCTGCTGGCCGATAAGCTGATCGACCCACAGCGCATAGCGGCAGCCCGCGCTTTGCACGATAACCACAATGCCGTCGTCGGCAGGGGCTTCACCCGCCACCGAGAGACGCTGGCGCAGCAGCACCAGCGGCAGATATTCGCCGCGCACCTGCAGCAGGCGCTCTTCGCCGACAAAGCGGCACAACATGTCGTCGGTCGGTCGCAGCGACTCCATCACCGCGCCCAGCGGCAGAACGTAAATCTCGTCCCCCACCTTCACCAGCATGCCGTCGAGGATCGCCAGCGTCAGCGGCAGAATAATGCGGATGGTGGTCCCCGCCCCTGGCGTCGAGAGCACGTCCACGTGGCCGCCCATCGCCAGAATGTTGCGTCGCACCACGTCCATGCCGACGCCACGCCCGGAGACATCCGTCACGCTCTCGGCAGTAGAGAAACCGGCGGCGAAGATCAGCATCCACACGTCGTCATCACTCATGGTGTCGCTGATGGTCATCCCCTGAGAGCGGGCTTTGGCGAGGATCTTCTCCCGGTTCAGCCCCGCCCCATCGTCGCTGACCTCAATCACGATATTGCCGCCATGGTGTTCGGCAGAGAGCGTCAGATTCCCGGTTACCGGTTTACCTTTTGCGGCGCGCACCTCTTTCTCTTCAATACCGTGGTCAAGGCTGTTACGCACCAGGTGGGTCAGCGGGTCAATAATGCGCTCGATCAGGCTCTTATCCAGCTCGGCGGAACCGCCTTTCAGGGTCAGTTCGACCTCTTTATTCAGGCGGGAGCCCAGGTCATGCACCAGACGCGGGAAGCGGCTAAAGACGTAATCCATCGGCATCATACGGATGGACATCACCGACTCCTGCAGCTCGCGGGTGTTGCGCTCCATCTGCGCCACGCAGCCGGAGAGCAGGTCGTAACTGGCCGGATCGAGGGTTTTCGACAGCTGTGAAAGCATCGCCTGGGTGATGATAAGCTCCCCGACCTGGTTGATGATCTGGTCGACTTTACTCACCGCCACGCGAATGCTGCCCGACTCCTGGCTGGCCGGACGGGGCGCAGGCGGCGCTTTTTTGACAGCAGTCTCTGGCACCGCAGCTGGCGTCTGTACCGGCGGTGTGGCTTGTGCAGGGCGGACGTCGATCTGCTTGCTGTCGAGCACAAAGCAGAGCACGGCGGTGATGTCATCCGCCGAGGCGGTGGTCTGTAGCGTGACCGTCATGCTGTCTGACGTCGCCTCAACGTCTGTCACCTCGCCCATGTTGGTCAGCTCGTCGCGCAGCGTCGCCTGCTCGCGCGCCCCGACGTTACGCAGGGTCACCACCAGCGTGGTTTCCGTCTCCGGAGCCGTGCTGACTGGCGTTGGCGCGGGTTCCGCTGGCGTCGTTGGCTGCTGGCCTTCAAGGGCAATCTCCCTCAGGGCTTCACAGATATAGCGATAACGGGCTTCATCAGGCTCCTGCGAAGACTGATAGGCTTCCAGCTGCGCTTGCATAATGTCCTTACATTCCAGAAAAAGGTTGATGATTGAGCGACTGAGCGTTCTCTCCCCTGCCCGCGCCTGGTCAAGGAGGTTCTCCAGCAGGTGGGTCGTCTCCTGTAATGCGGTAAAGCCAAAGGTGGCCGCGCCGCCTTTCAGCGAGTGGGCGGCACGAAAGATGGCGTTCAGCTGCTCCTGATCCGGCGCCGCCACGTCAAGCTGCAGCAACTGCTGTTCCATTTCGGCCAGCAGCTCTTCCGCCTCGGTAAAGAAGATCTGCGAAAAATCATTCATGTCCATCGGTATAGCCCTGCACGTTTTGCAGATTGATATCGCTCAGCACGCTCTCAGCACGCTGAGCCTGCGTATCTTCCAGACGGATCTCCTGCTCTTTCGAGCGGCTGAGGACCAGAATGCTGATGCGGCGGTTCACCGCGCTTTCCGGCGGCGTGTTCTCCAGCGGCATCCGGCTGGCGGTGCCGATCACGCGTAAGAAGCGCTCATCGTTAAGGCCGCCCCGGACTAATACCCGGCGGGCGGCATTCGCGCGCCCGGCAGAGAGTTCCCAGTTGCTGTAGCCGCCGTCGCCACCGGCATACGGCAGCGAGTCGGTGTGCCCTGTCAGGCTCAGCGCGTTCGGCAGTTCCTGCAGCAGCGGCACCAGCGCCTGCAGAATGCCGTTCATGTAGGATTCCGGCAGTTCGCTGCCGACGCGGAACATCGGGCGGTCCTGCGAATCGGTGATCTGGATCAGCAGACCGTCGTTGGTGAGGTTGAGCAAGATGTTGGATTTAAAGTTATTCAACCGTGGATCGGTTTCGATCATCTTCTGCAGCTTCTCTTTGGCCTGCTTCAGGCTTTCGGCACGCTTAAGCTTATCAATGCGGCTGAGCTGCCCTTTAAACACCTCGCCCTCCTGCTTGATCACATCATCCCCGCCACCGGGGATGACGCTGTCGCTCAGGCTGGTTTTATTGCCGTTGGCCATGGCGGGTTTCAGTGGCATGCGGAAGTAATCGGCAATCAACTCCCTTTCCATATCCGTGGACTGCGACAGCAACCACATCACCAGAAAGAACGCCATCATTGCCGTCATAAAATCGGCATAGGCGATTTTCCAGGTACCGCCATGATGCGCATGTTTCTTCTTTTTTCGCTTCCGTGAAATGATGACAGGGGTGACATTCTTCATGCTGCGCGGTCCGCCGATTTGGTTTTCAGCGAGGCGTTAGATTTCACTTCGCGAACATGCTCTTCCAGCTCTTCGAACGACGGACGTTCGCTGGTAAAGATCGTTTTACGACCGAACTCCACGGCAATCTGCGGCGCATAGCCATTCAGGCTTGAGAGCAGCGTGACTTTAATACACTGGAGGACTTTAACCTGGTCAGAACTCTTCTGGCGCAGCAGCGTCGCCAGCGGTAAGACAAAGCCATAAGCAATCAGGATCCCGAGGAAGGTGCCCACCAGCGCGTGACCAATTAGCATCCCCAGCTCTGCCGCCGGGCGATCCGCCGACCCCAGCGCGTTTACCACCCCCATCACCGCCGCCACAATGCCGAACGCCGGAAACGCGTCGCCCACGGTGTTCAGGCTGTGAGCAGGCACTTCCAGCTCCTCTTCGCAGGTCTCGATCTCTTCGTCCATCAGGGCTTCGATCTCATGGGAGTTCATGCTGCCGCCAATCATCAGGCGGAAGTAGTCGAGGATAAAGTTGGCGAGCATTGGGTCGCTCATCAGGCGGGGATAGGCGCTGAAAATATCGCTGTTCTGCGGATCTTCGATGTCCTTTTCCAGCGACATCAGCCCATGAACGCGGCTCTGGGAGAGCAGCAGAAACATCAGGGCCATCAGATCCATATACACCGCTTTGTTGTAGCGCTTGCCAACAAAGATTTTGACCAGCGCCTTCCCCGTCGACTTCAGGGATTTAATATTGTTGCCGACAATAAACGCCCCGACCCCGGCGCCGCCGATAATCAGCAATTCCAGCGGCTGAAACAGCGCCATCAGGTTACCGCCGGACAGAAGAAAACCACCAAAAACGGTCAGTATGACAACAAGATAGCCAACAATAACTAACACACTCTCTCCTTTTACTTTCTTTGACCGATGCCGGTTTTTCCGGCATCAGGTAAACGCCATCTTGCGCACAGCCGTCCGGGGTTACGCCGTCATGATTTCCGGCGCGGCAAACGTGCCCAGAAGCCCGGTATTGCTCACCTGGGATTTTTTAAGCGCGCGCGACGGCGGACTGCACAAGCTGCAGGTAAATGGGTTTTTAATAAATTCGGTGGTGACGACAAACCCGCCGCCACAGACGCTGCAGGCTTTACGCGAAATAATGCCGCAGTCGATAAAACGTAATAATGTCCAGGCACGCGTCAGACCCAGCACCGGCTTCTCATCAGAACAGGTACTGCACTGCTCAAGATAAAGACGGTAGGTCTTCATCAGCATTTCAATGGAGCGCCCCTGTTCGGTCTTTTGCAAATACAGATAGATGTTGTAGAACATGGAAGAGTGAATATTCTGTTCCCACGACATAAACCAGTCTTCTGAAAACGGCAGCATGCCTTTTGGCGGAGGACAGCCGCGTAATTCTTTATATAAGCGAAGCAGACGACGGCGACTCAGCGACGTTTCCGACTCCAGCACCTGCATTCTCGCGCCCAGAGAAATTAATCCCATGGCGATATTTATTTCATCAATTTCCTGCAGCAGACTTTTTTCACCACACATAATTATGCCTCCTCCGCGGTAATGGCATCTTCTTCACTTAAGGCGTTAAGAAGATTGGTCGACAAAATAATGCCGGTGTGAATCTGCTGCAGCGCTTCAATACGCGAATCTTTGGTCAGATTTTCAATTACCACTTCATCATCAACGCGCAGACGACAAATAAGCTGATTAGTGGTGGCCAGTTTCATCAATTGTGGTAGCGAAAGTTCTTTCAGATTATCAATTGTCCCTTCAGACAATCCCAGGCGAAAACCCGCCGCAAATTTATCCTGACGAATAAGCTGCTGTGCCAGCAGAAGATAAGACAGATTAATATCATGAATATTTTGCAGGTACTCGTCGAAATTAGACACAGGCGAAAACTCCCAATGTTATTCAGCCAACAACTGGCATGTCAGTTAAGATAGATAACGTTTCCGAACTGATGCAGAGAGTCTTTTGGTATTGATATTCACTCAGGTAAGTCACTCTTCCTGAGTAAATGAGTCAATGCCAAAGGAGGCTGCATCTCAAAACTGGCAAAATCATAAACACTAAGCATTTTCCGAACAAGCGACAGAAATTTCTCTAAATCGATTAATTGACAGCAACCTATTGATTTAAAAAGTTAATAAAGCATTATTAAACATTGTTAAACCTTGATTTAAATGATTAACCCCGCTTAATGGCACCGTTAACAATATAAATGTTAAAACCGTGTAATTATCTGGATACCGATTCCATACGGCTTCTTAACCTTTTAACCGCCAGGCTGTGCAACTGACTCACGCGCGTTTCTGTAATCCCCAGCACCAGCCCGATCTCTTTCATATTCAAATCCTGAAGATAATACAGCTGCAACAAAACCTGTTCCCTTTCGGGTATGTACTGAATATGTTCAGTGAGACGCTCCATCAAATTTTGGCTGATGGTGTCATTCAGCGGATTAAGCCGTTCATTTTCATCATCACTTGTTTCCCAGCTGTCGGCATAATTTTCCTGCAACTCATCCACCGAATACATCTGGCTGGCATTATTGTCCGCCAGCATCTGCTGAAATTCCTGCAAGGAGACCCCCATGCGCTCGGCAATTTCAGCTTCGGTAGCCTCCCCTCCTTTTTCCTGTTCGATCTGCTGAATAATGGCGACAATTTCCCGCGTATGGGTTCTGACCCGACGCGGAACCCAGTCACTTTCTCGCAGTTCATCTAATAATGCCCATTTCACCCGCTGGGTGATCCACGCCGAAAGCGTTACTCCTTTTTTGGGATCGAAACTTTCGACTGCGCTTAAAAAACCGATAGAACCCGCCTGAATTAAATCATCCAGTTCTACGCTGGCAGGAAGTCGCTTATGCAAACGCAATGCTTCCTGCCGCACCAGATAATGATACTTAGACCAGACTACCGATTTATCTTCCAGCCCTTCGGCCGTATAAATACCATCCACGATTACATTCCACCCAATCATCTCTTCGAGAATTATCCGGTGAAATGGCGCATTCAAATAGGGCAATAAGACTTTAGAAAAATGCGCATACTGTTAATTCGCTTTTATTCACCCGCAATTTAACAAAACCGCGTAATTAATAGCGGTAATTAACAAGATTAAAAGGTTTCCCACTGGGCCAGGTCAGGTTCTTTTTGACGCTGCGGCTTATTCGCCTGCACGGTCACGTTCGTCACGGTGCTCTCGTGATTCAGCCGGAATTGCGCCACCAGTTTCTCCAGTGCATCGGACTGTGCTTCCAGTTCCCCCGCCGCCATCGCCGCTTCTTCCACCATCGCCGCATTCTGCTGGGTCACCAGATCCATTTCATTGACCGCCTGCGAAATCTGGTTGATACCCGCGCTCTGCTCGTCAGACGCGGAGGTGATTTCGCCCATGATCTGCGTCACCTGTGCAACAGAGGTCACAATTTCCTGCATCACCGTGCTGGCCTGTCCGACCTGACGTGAACCGGTATCAATATTACTCACGCTAGTGTTGATCAGTTGGTTGATCTCTTTGGCCGCATCGGCGCTGCGTTTTGCCAGGTTGCGCACTTCTTCTGCCACCACCGCAAAACCACGCCCCTGCTCACCTGCTCGCGCCGCTTCCACCGCCGCGTTCAGGGCCAGAATGTTCGTCTGGTTGGCAATGCTGTCGATCACACCGTTGATATCGGCAATCTGGCGCGAGCTGGTCGTTATTTGCGCCATGATCTGCTCAAGGCTCTGCATCACCTCTCCGCCGTTATGGGCATTGGCGCTGGCGCTTTCCGCCAGTTCACGCGCCGCATGGGCGTTATCGGCATTCTGACGCACGGTGGTTTTAATCTGCTCCATGCTGGCCGCCGTCTCCTGCAGCGCTGCCGCCTGCTCTTCGGTGCGGGAGGAGAGATCGTTGTTGCCGTGGGCAATTTCCTGGGCGTTGGTGTGAATACGCTGCACGCTGTCGCGGATCCCAAGAATAGTACTGGTCAGGGAGGTACGCATCGTCTCCAGCTCAGTCAACATATGGCCGATTTCATTCTTGCTGCCAGCCTCAATAGGCTGACTGAGATCGCCCGCGGCCACACGACGCAGCATCTCAACCGTGGTCTCCATACGACGCACCAGGGTATGGCGCAGCCAGTAACGCACGGCGAGCAGCAGCCCGACGGCCAGAATCAGCACAGCAATCCCGACACCCAACATAATCTGGTAGCCACGCTCGGAGGCATGAATATAGCTTTCACTCATGCGAGCGCTGGCATCCGTATACTGATCGACCTTATTACGCAGCGCGGTGCGCAGCTCCATATCGTTTTCCAGCGAGCCGGTATAGCCAGCCGGGTTTTGCAGGTAACCCAGCTTAACGTTGGCAACTTTATACACCTCGTTAAACGCCGCGTTCACTTCAGCCGCCAGACGGCTCTCTTCTTCGGTATTAAACGGCGAGGCCATAAACGCATCCATATTTTGGCGCGCAAGTTTCACCACATTCACCGTATGTCTGGCGACATTTTCAGAAACCGGATTACCCAACGCTGCCTGCAGCATCAGCCCGTTGGTATTGGCCATGACCGCACTGATGTTATAAGCCGCATCGCGCATCTGATCGTTATTATCTGAAGCCACCACAATGCGTTTAAAATTATTGTTATTGGAGACGGCGTCATAAACAGAATAGGCCGTTACGCCAAACAGCATCATCGCAAACAGGCCAATAATCAGGCTGATTGCGCTATAAATTTTGAGTTTCGTTAACATAGATTTTCACCGGCCGTATATGGCCGGTGCCTGTGGGAGTCAATTAAACGGTTAACTGGAGGACATAGTAAAGAGGTTCATCGACTGCATTTTTTTGTAGACGAACATCGACGCATTAAAGGCCAGCTCTGACATCTGCGATTCCGACACCAGCGTTACCAGCTTGCTGGTATCAGAACCGATGGCGTTCTGCACTTTCACAATGGTGTCGTTGATCAGCACCGCACCGGAGAGATCCAGCGCGTCAAGCTGCTGCAGGTTGGTCCCGATTTCGGCCTGGGCTTTACCCAGACGGTTAATACCCTCATCCACTGCCAGGCTTGCAGCGCTGAGAGCGGCTTCGAGGTTCTTGTCGTAATCAGCACCGTCAGGGTCAGCGGTCAGCGCGGCCACGGCATCATTCAGCACCATGAAAATGTCGCCGAAGACCTCCTTACCCAGATGGCTGACCTGCATTTCAGTTCCGTCAGCCACGGTTTGCCTGCGCGCTTCGTCTCCACCACGGTAATTACCCACTTCATCAAACGCGGGGGTATCGGTCTTAAAACCAGAGAAAATATAGTTTCCACTGGCGTCGCGGTTATTCGCTAAGTCGAGCAAATTGGCACGGATGCCTTTGATCTCCTCTCCCAACGCCTTACGATCCTCCGCTGAGTAGGTACCGCTTTTCGCCGCAATAATTTTTTCCTTCAGCGTCGTGGTTAATAAATTCCCCACCCCATTAAGAATATTATCCTGATGCTCCAGCGCACCGCGTGCCAGGGAGCGCACGCTGCTGTACATCTCCAGCTTTGCCAGCGCGTCCTGCTGCTTCACCGCGTCGGTTGCAGCAGCCGGATCGTCCGACGCTTTCAGCAGCATTTTGCCTGCCGACATGCGCAAATAAACATCATTGCTTTGGCTCATGCGCTTCGTCATGGCCTCCGCGCTATTTTTATACATATACAGCGTACTTAATCGCATCATCGGTTCCTTATCGGATAGACAGCAGGGCATCAAACATATCGGTAGCGGTTTTCAGCAGTTGCGCGTTGGCGTTGTAATACTGCTTAAACATATCCAGGTTGATGTACTCTTCGTCCATATTGACGCCAGAGAGGGCCTGCTTGGTGTCGTACTTGGTCTGGAAATCCGTTTCGGCGCTGGCAAGCTCAGATTTCACGCCGCGCGCATGGTCACCAATGGTTCCCACCAGGCTGGCATAGGCTTCAGTTAACGTGTTTTCACCAATCAGCTTTTCATCCTGAATTTTGCGCAGCGCATCGAGGTTCTTATTATCACTCGGACCGCCATCTTTATCCCCCGCTGTCGCAAACTCCTGTGCGCTGGCGATGTTGCGGGTTATCCCTTCCGCAGCACCTGCCATCGGGTTAAGGGTGAAGGTGTCGCCATTGGCAAACCCTCCCCCTGATACATCGATCTCAATTCCGTTAAAGCTAAGCGTACCCCCAACGACAGTAGCCGAGACATCACGTCCATCAGCGCCTTTGACGGTCCATCCACCCGCACCATCACTGATGAGGGTATAATTTTCCGATGTCACCTTTTTGTAATCGGTGACGGTTATCCCCTCAAGCTTGCCGGTCCCGGTGTTTTTCGCGTTGGCATAGGCTTTGATATCTGCCAGGGAGAAGAGATCCCCACCCGGTTTTCCGTCTGGCGTATAGCCCTGCGCATGCTGTTCGTTCATGCGGTTCGCCATTTTAAAGGCGATCTGATCCAGCTCCTGACGGGCAACGGTCAGGTCTTCGTTACGGAATTTAAACAACCCGCCCAGGCGACCTTTGGTGATGCTGCTTTCATCCAGCGGCGAGGCTTTACCGTTCGCATCCACGTAGGAGACGATGGTTTTATTGGGATCGCTATCCGAGGGCGAGGTTTGCAGCTTATACGCTCTGTCCCCGGAAACCAGCGGACGACCGTCAGACAGGAGCACGTCAACCCGACCCGAGGTTTTGTCTTCGGTCACCGTGATCCCAATGTGTTCGCTCATCTTTTCCAGCAGCGCATCGCGCTGGTCGAGCAGGTCGGCAGGCGGAGCGCCATTCCCCTGGGCACGTTCCAGCTGTTTGTTCAGCTCCGCCAGCTGCTGGGTGTAGCTGTTAATATCTTTGGTGCTCTGTTCGATCTGGGTGTTAGTGCTCTTTTCCAGCGCGGTCAGGCGCCTGGCGCTGGCGTTAAAACGATTCGCCAGCGTACCCAGGGAGGTGTAGACCGCGACTCGCCCCGGAGGATCAGACGGATCACTGCTCAGATTTGCCATGGCCGTAAACATATCGTTCATTGAGACCGAAACGTTATCGGACTCGTCGGCCAGCATATTATCGATGTCCGCCAGCTGTTCATTTCGCCCCGCGAGTGCGGCGAAGTGAGAAAGTGATCCGCGCAACTGATTGTTGGCAAACGCGTCGTACGCACGCTCGACACCACCGGCGCGTGCCCCGTAACCGAAAAAGCCCTGCCCGGTAGTCATGCCGCCCAGTTCGCCGATGATCAGGCTGCGGCGGCTGTAGGTGCCGGACAGGCCATTGGTCAGGTTATCGCCCGTCACGCGCAGTGCCGCCTGTGCAACGCTCAGGCCGCCTCTCGCCAGGTTAAATAAGTTATTCATAAGATCCGGATATTCCCTGTTTGCAGGCCCGGGTTCGCGTCCGGGCCAGAAAGTTCATGTCTCTGCTTATTTCATCGGTGATTAGAAAATTCTCTAAAAAATTTTATCGAGATCGTGTTTATAGGCATTCACACCCTGCTGAATATCGCCTTTCACCTTCTGAATAATGGTGATGAGCTTTTTGGCGTACGCCGGGTCGGTCGCATAGCCGCCCGCCTGCAGCGCCTTCGCCCCCTGCTCTGGCGAGCCGGACTGCACCACGCCGCGATAGCGCGGATTTTTTGTCAGCAGCTTCGCGTAGTCCGCCAGTGCATGCTCGTACGAGTCGTAGACGCGGAACGCGGCTTTCACCTTCTGCTTCACACCGTTGAGGTATTCGGTGGTGGTGATCTCGGTAGTTTTGCCGCGCCAGTCGCCGGTCGCTTTGATGCCGAACAGGTTGTGGCTCGGTCGGCCATCCGCCGCCGGGATTTCGCGCTTGCCCCAGCCGGACTCCAGCGCTGCCTGGGCGAGGATCAGGTGCGGATGCAGCCCGCTTTGCTGCGCGGCCGCCTGGGCCGGGCGCAGCAGACGGGCAATAAACGGATGCGCCCCTTCCGCCGGTTTAGCGAACGACACCGGCGCAGGCAGGCGAAGTGGCCCGGTGGCCGGCGCCGAAGCAAGATCCGGTCGTATAAAGTCGCGTCCCGGCGTGCTCACCGTTGCGGCAGGTGCCTCACGCTCGCCGCCCAGCTGGCGGACGATAAGATCGGCAAAGCCGAGCTGACCACTCCCGGCAATATTTTGCGCCACCTGCTGATCGTGCATGGCGGTGTACATCTCGGAAGACTGGCTGCTCAGCAGATCGTCCTTAAAGGTGGCATCGCGCATGCTCTTCATCATCATCTGCACGAAAATGCCCTCCATCTGCTTTGCCGCCGCTTTCAGCGCGCCGGGCGTTTGCCGCCCGGCCTCCCGTTTTAAGGTATCCAGCGAACGGACATCAAAGGCGGGCTGATCGAGCTTGTCGAAGGCGTTCATCAGTTCACCTCCAGCTTCGCCCGCAGACAGCCGGCGTTTTTCATTGCCTGTAAAACCGACATCAGCTCGTTTGGCGTGGCACCCAGGCTGTTCAGTGCACGGATCACCGCGTTCAGATCGGTACTGCTGCGCACGTGCTGCAGCGAACCGCCGCTGTCGCGCACCGAGATATCGGTCTGCGGTACCACCACCGTCTCCCCGCCGCCAAATGGCGTATCGGGCTGGCTGATAATGTTGTTCTGCATGACCTCTACCGTCAGCGAGCCGTGCGCCACCGCGCAGGAGTCGAGCGAGACGTGGCGGTTCATCACCACCGAGCCGGTACGCGAGTTCACAATCACCTTCGCGTCCTGCACGTTCACCCGTAGCGGAATGTCCTGAATGTCGGCCAGGAAACGCACGCGGGACGGACCGTCCGGCGGCGCGAACAGGCGCACGGTGCGGGCATCTTCCGGTATCGCCGCCCCGCCGCTGTAGCGCTGGTTAATGGCATCGCTGACCTGCTGCGCCAGCGAGAAGTCAGTCTCGTTGAGCTGCAGGCGCACAATGCTCTGGGTGGCGAAATCGTTCGGCACTTCCCGCTCCACGGTCGCTCCGCCGCTGATACGTCCGCCGTTAAGCTGGTTCACCTGCACACGGCTGCCGCCCGATTGCGCGCCCGCACCGGAGATCAGAATGTTGCCCTGGGCAATGGCGTAGATCTGGTTATCCGCCCCTTTCAGGGGGGTCATCAGCAGCGTACCGCCGCGCAGGCTTTTGGCGTTGCCCACCGAGGAGACCACAATGTCCAGCTTGTCGCCCGGACGGGCAAACGGCGGCAGCTCGGCGGTGACCATCACCGCCGCGATATTTTTCAGCTGCATATTGGTGCCCGCCGGAACGGTGATCCCCAGCTGCGAGAGCATGTTGTTCAGGCTCTGGCCGGTGAACGGCGCCTGCATGGTCTGGTCGCCGGTCCCGTCAAGACCGACAATCAGGCCATAGCCCATCAGGGAGTTGGAACGCACGCCCTGCACCGTCGCCAGATCGCGGATACGTTCCGCGTGTACCACTTTAGGTACCGCCAGCGTCATGCCGTAGAGCAGGATGCTGAGAAAAAACAGGATAGATTCTTTTTTCATGGTCATATCAGAAAGGAGAAAGGTTCAGGAACAGGCGTTGCAGCCAGCCCATGTTCTGCGCTTCGTTGATGTAGCCGTTGCCGACATACTCAATGCGAGCGTCCGCCACCTGGGTGGACGGCACGGTATTGCTGCCGCTGATGGTGCGCGGGTTCACCACCCCGGAGAAGCGGATGAATTCGGTGCCCTGGTTGATGGCGATCTGCTTCTCACCCACCACGCCGAGGTTGCCGTTGGGCAGCAGCTCTTTCACGGTCACAGTGATGGTGCCGGTAAAGGTGTTGCGCGCCGCCGCGCCGCCCTTGCCTGCGAAATCATTTTTGCCTTCGGCTTCAAAATCCGCTTTGCCATCGCCCAGCCAGCTGTTGAGTTTTGAGGGTACCGCAATCAGCCCCATACCGGCCGATCCATTACGGTTGGCACTGGCGGAGGAGCTTTTGCTGGCGCTCACGTTCTCCTGCAGCAGGATCGTCAGCGTGTCGCCCACGTTACGCGGGCGGCGGTCTTCAAACATCGGCTGATAGCCGTAGTTCATCCCCTGCCCGGCCTGAAACAGTGAGCCGCCGGTCGCTGCCGGTGCCATCGGTAATGGTGTTGCCGTTGTCGGACCTTCAACAAGGGGCTTTTGCATAATGTGCGCGCAGCCGCCGAGCAGCAGCGTGCTTGCCAGCAGCGCGGCCGCCGGAATGTGCATAGACAATATTTTCATTTCAGTGTCGATAACATGTCTGGCCGCGCGAGCGGCCAGAGAGAGGATTACAGCTGGGAAAGGCGCTGCAGCATCTGATCCGATGCCGACACCGCCTTACTGTTGATTTCGTAAGCGCGCTGCACCTGAATCATGGTCACCAGCTCTTCCGCCACGTTGACGTTGGAGATTTCCACGTAGCTCTGCTTCAGGGTGCCCGCACTCTCCATGCCCGGGTTCAGCTCGTTCGGCGCGCCGGAGGACTGGGTCTCTTTGTAGAGATTGCCACCGATGCTTTCGAGACCTGCATTGTTGACGAAGGTGGTCAGCGTCAGCTGGCCAATCTGCTGTTCTTCCGCCTGACCCGGCACCTTCACGCTGACAATACCGTCACTGCCGATATTCAGTTTGGTGGCATCCTGTGGGATCACGATCCCTGGCTGGATCGGGTAGCCTTCGGCATTCACCAGCTGGCCATCCGGGCTTTTCGAGAAGTGGCCGTCACGGGTGTAGGCGGTGCTGCCGTCCGGCATCTGCACCTGGAAGAAGCCTGCACCTTCGATGGCGACATCGTACTCATCCCCGGTTGGGTTCATGTTGCCCTGGGTGTGAATACGCTGGGTGGAAACCGGACGCACGCCGGTGCCCAGCTGCAGACCGCTTGGCAGAGTGTTCTGCTCAGTCGCCTGCGCGCCAGGCTGACGCATGTTCTGATAGAGCAGATCCTGAAACACGGCGCGCTGACGCTTAAAGCCGTTGGTGTTGACGTTCGCCAGGTTATTGGAGATGACGTCCATATTGAGCTGCTGTGCTTCCAGCCCGGTTTTTGCGATCCATAAAGAACGAATCATAGTGACTCCTTGCGCGGCCTTAGCTCACGCTTAATAGCTGGTTGGCCTTCTGGGCGTTTTCGTCGGCGGTGCGGATCACCTTCATATTCATGTCGAAGCCGCGGGAGTTGGCGATCATCTGCGTCATGGCCTGTACCGGGCTGACGTTGCTGCCTTCGATGGCCTCCGGGGTCAGGCGCAGGGTTTCGTCCTGCGCCAGCATCTCGCCGCCCGCGGTGCGGAACAGTCCGTCATCGCCGTGAACCATGCTGTTCATCTCCGCGTTGACCAGCTTGAGGCGACCCACCGGCACCAGCATCGTCGGGTCATCGCCCATGCCGAGCGCCGAGACGGTACCGTCGCTGCCGATGGTGACGTGCGACTGCGGCGGTACTTCCAGCGGCCCGCCGTCGCCCATCAGCGGACGGCCGTTGACGCTGAGCGCCCCATCCTGATCCACCTCGATAGCGCCGTTGCGGGTGTAGCCTTCGCTGCCGTCGTCCATCGCTACCGCCAGCCAGCCGTTCTGCGGCAATGCCACGTCGAGGCTGCGGCCGGTATGGGTAATCGGCCCCATGGTGGTGTCGTGAAACGGCGTTGACTCCGCCACCAATGCGCGGGTGCGCAGGCTTTCCCCTTCGATGGGTACGGAACGAAACGCCGCCAGCTGGGCGCGAAAGCCTGCGGTGGAGCTGTTTGCCAGATTGTTTGAGGTGACCGCCTGGCGGTTGAGCGCCGCATTGGCGGCACTCATGGCGGTATAGATAGCGCGATCCATCGTTCAGCCTTAACGCAGGTTAACCAGCGTCTGCAGCACTTCAGACTGGGTTTTGATGGTTTGTGAGTTGGACTGGTAGTTGCGCTGGTAGACGATCATGTTGACCATCTCGTCGCCCAGGTTCACGTTGGAAGATTCCAGCATGCCGCCTGTGATATCGCCAAAGCTGCCAGTACCGGAGGTACCGAGGAACGGCTGGCCGGACTGCGCGGTTTCCGCCCACAGGTTGTTCCCCTGCTGGGCCAGACCGCCCACGTTGGCAAAGTCCGCCAGCACCACCTGCGCCACGGTCTGACGTTTGCCATTGCTGTAGATAGCGATCACTTCGCCGGTGTCGCTCACTTCATAAGCGTTGAATTTACCTGGCGCCTGACCGTCGATCTCTCCCACCAGGACCTGCATATCCCCGGCATTTTGGGTGAGTCCCGTCAGATCCAGCTTAAGCTCCAGTGCTGCCGAGCCGTTATAGGGTTTGCCTTTGACGGTCATTTCCGCCGCACCCACGATATTGCCGCTGGTGTCAAAATTCAGATCAATGTTGACCATACCATCAGAAGAGGTGGAGTCCTCGGCATACGCTTTCCATTGTCCTTCTGCCGTATGGACAAAATAGACTTTAACCGCGTGCTTATTCCCCAGGCTATCGGTCGCCTGAATTTCGCTGGTGTAGTTGTAGGTTTTATCGTCATCCTTGTTGAAGGCGTCGGTGATGATCTTTTCATCTGACTTCAGGTTACCCTTCAGCGTTCCGTTCGCCGACGCCGCCGCAGGCATATCGTCTTTAGGAATTTGAATCGGTCCCACCTGGGCACCCGGGTTAATCACGCCGTTTGTCGCCTGGTAGCCGGTTAAAAACATGCCGTTTGTTTTGTTGATAATAAACCCGCTCTCATTCTCCTTAAACTGGCCGTTGCGCCCGTAGAACACACTGCCCGCCTCGTCGACCATGCGGAAAAAACCGTTGCCATTGATCATCATATCCAGCGCCGAACCGCCAGTCGCGGGTCCGCCCTGGCCAAAATTCTGGTCCACACCCGCAACCTGTACCCCCATCCCCGTCGCACCCGCGAAGATATCGGCAAATGACACGGAGCCTGCTTTAAACCCCACGGTCTGTGAGTTGGCAATGTTGTTGCCCACCACGTCCAGCGCTTTTGCTGCGGCACTCAGGCCGCTAAGACCTTGTGAAAAACCCATAATTAATTTCCAGAAAGTAAAAAAGATTATTTTTGAATGACGTAAACATCGCCCATCGAAATCGGATCGTGGTCCAGCAGGTGCAGAATCGGTCCGCTCGGACTCATGGTGACCCCCTTCACCTGCTCCTGAATCAGGCCGTAGACTTCCGGCTTATCGCCTTCTGCGTTACTGGCCGTAAAGGAGAGGGTATATTCGCGATCGCGCGGCGGCCCCGGCTCAGGCTTGAAGTTTTCCAGATCGTCGAGGTTGTAGGTGTTCATCCCCTGCTTGACGTTTTTCAGCTCGGCGGTGTAGGCATTCCCTTCGCTGTCCTCCAGCGTGACGGTCACCGTTTCGGCATCTCCCGACAGGGCGAACTGGAAATCGTCCGAACCGCCCGGCTGTTCCACCCCTTCCTGGGTGATGCCAATACCTGATTCGCCAAAGGAGACTTTCGCCTCCCCTTCGATCAGCACGCTGCGCCCTATCCAGGAGGAGGCGCTCATGCTGCCAAGCTGGACCATCATCGCCTGCACGCCGGCCACGGAGCTGTTGAGTTTCTCGACACCCGCCGCCATGTTGAACTGCGCCAGTTGTGAAGTGAGCTGGTTGTTGTCCATCGGGTTGGTGGGATCCTGGTTTTTCATCTGCGCCACCAGCAGCGTCATAAACTGGTTCGACAGATCCGCCGCGCTGTTGCCGGTACCGGTGTCACCTGCGCCGCTGTTGTTGTTAATCGAAGAGACCGCCATATTCGTCCTTACTGACCAAGCGTGAGTGTTTTCAGCATCAGGCTTTTGGCGGAGTTCATCACTTCCACGTTGGCCTGGTAGCTGCGTGAGGCTGAAATGGTGTTCACCATCTCGTTCATCACATTGACGTTGGGCATGCGTACATAGCCCTGTTCATCCGCCATCGGATTACCTGGCTCATACACCAGGCGATCCGGGGCGCTACTCTCCACCACGTCGCTGACCTGTACGCCGCCAATCTCCTGACCGACCTGGTTGTCGACCTGAAACACCACCTGACGGGCGCGGTACGGCTGACCGTCCGGCCCCGCCACGCTGTCGGCGTTGGCCATATTGCTGGCGCTGACGTTGAGGCGGCGGGATTGAGCCGCCATCGCCGAGCCTGAAATATCAAATACGCTAAAAAGCGACATCGTTTATTACCCCTGACTGAGCACAGTCATCATTTTCTTAATATCCGCGCCCAGGAACGTCAGTCCCGACTGATATTTCACGGCGTTATCCGCAAAATTGACGCGCTCACGATCCATATCCACGGTATTGCCGTCGGCACTCGGTTGGTCCGGTATGCGATAAAGCAGTTGACTGTCGTCAAACGGCATCGCTTTACCTTCAATATGCTTATTTGACGTTAAGGCCAGTGATACGGGTGATTTCGCCATGGTGTTATTTTCCATGGCGTTTTTTAACTGCTGAGTAAAATCAATATCTCGCGCCTGGTAGCCAGGGGTGTCGGCATTCGCAATATTTGAAGCCAATATATCCTGACGGCGCGACAGCAAACCTAACGCCTGCTGTTGAAAGCGAAAGGCGTCATCAAGTTTATTCATGACAACAGGACTCCTGTCTCGCGTTATTTAAACTGCGATAGTGTAGTCAGCACGGGTGAAATATCACACTGCGAAGACCCGACAGAAATAAGCCTATTTAGGGAAATAGAAATAATGAAGAGTGCGTTAAAACGTCGATGAATTTAAATGGCGACAAAAGTGTCATTATTTAAGGCAATAAAAGACCCGACTCTGCGTATATAATTTAGCCACCTTTTATAGAGTAAATTTTTTATTAAGGCAATAAGATGAAGCTCCGATTATTCAGCACGGCGGTAGCCGTCTTGCTCTGTTCTGCCTCCGCTGCAGCCAGCGTGCCCTCTGACCAGACGGCGAAGCAGCGCCTGATGCTTAAGCTGGACGCCCTGATCAAACAGCCCGAGAGCGGCAGCGAGATTGTGCGCACCGCGACCCTGCTCGCTACCCCAGCACAACTGGCCGCCGTGTGTGAGAACCCGGATCTGAGCCTGGTGGGGCGCGATAGTCGTCTGACCGGCAAACGCACGGTGCTGGCCCAGTGCGGCGCACGTCGGCACTTTTTGCCGGTGCGCATTAGCGCCCAGGGCACCTGGTGGATTGCCAGCCAGAGCCTGCCCGGTGGCGCGATTGTGCAGCGCAGCGACATTGAGCCCGTTACCGGCATTCTGGACAACCAGCCCGGCGGCTTAATCTTTAACGCCGACGCGATTATTGGTCAGCGCCTCACGCGCGCCATCGACGCCGGTAAACCGTTGTTAGAAAACCAGCTGCGCCAGCAGTGGCGGCTGCGTGCCGGGCAGACGGTGGACCTGGTCACCACCGGTTCCGGCTTTCGTATTCGCAGCCAGGGCAAGGCGCTGAATAACGCGTCGGTGGACGACGTATTGAAGGTAAAAACCTCGGGCGGACGCACCGTGAGCGGCAAAGTCGGTGCTGACGGACAGGTGATGATCATTTCTCAACAATAAATTTTAGGTTTTCTGTGAATCACCGATGAAAGAAGTATTGAGTATATAAATTGATTTGCGAGGACAACCATGAGCATCAACAGCAGCCAGACCACCGCGCCGATTGCGAAAATCGCCCCGACTCAGGATCTGCGCGCCCGTACGCAGCCTCAGGAACGTGACGCTGCCGCAACACGTTCAGACAAGCGCGACAATACGAACGTCACCCTGAGCGAATTAACCAAAAAGATCCAGACCGACGACAGCCGCGATGTGGATTACGCGCGCGTCAATGAACTTCGCGCCGCGCTGTCGACAGGTACTCTGCGCATTGAACCTGAGAAAATTGCTCAGGCGATGGTGCAGGACATGTTTCAGTTTTAATTGTTAGCAGGCCCCTTATGGACAAGCTTTATCCGATACTCACGCAGATGAAAACGTCTCTGGATGAACTGGAGGCGATCATGATTGAAGAGGTCAATCAACTCAACCGCACGCAGATCAACCCGGTGTCGCTGCAGGTGCTGGCCGACAACAAAAACCAGTTGCTGACGACGCTCCAGTATTACGACGATATGCGCCGCCAGCAGGAGCAAAGCTGCGGCACCGAAGCCCCCTACCCAGGGCTCGGCAAGCTGTTCGCCAGCTGGCAGCAGGTGCATGAAAAGGTGCGCAGCACCAAAGCGCTGAATCAGCAGGTGGAATCCCTGCTGCAAAGCCACATGAAGAAAAATCAGCACATCCAGAAGGCGATTGACCACGTTGGTCACGCCAACGCGCTGTATGGCCCTGCGGGGGAATCCAGCCAGCTGCCCTCAGGACGCAAATACAACATCAGCATCTGACTTTTCTTGTCTGCGTTGTCCTCTTTGCTCGCTTCGGCGGGCTTTTTTTTTGGCTCCTCACCCTAACCCTCTCCCCAGAGGGGCGAGAGGACTGTTGGGTGCGGTTTGTGATGACAGCGCAGGTCTGCTTTTTCCCCTCTCCCCTCTGGGGAGAGGGCCAGGGTGAGGGGTAGGCCAGGGAAGCACAGCACCACCCGGCAATCAGGAAGGAAATTAAACAGAGGTGTAGGCTTTTGCCATCGTACGGCTTTTACGCATGCCGGAAAGTTCGGTGCTGATGGCGTTGAGACGCCCCTGAATGGCGCGCGTCAGCAGGGCATCGTGCTCCAGCAGGGTCGCCAGTTGGGCACTGACCTGCGGCTTGTTGTGCGGCGCCAGCTGGGTTAAATCAATGTCGCACAGCGTCCTCATCCCCATGGTATAGGCCACGGACTCGTCAAGAAACACATCCCATTCGCCGGCATCGGCCTGCTGGCGCAACTTTTCGTTGCTAACCAGCAGCTGTTCAATCAGCTCAATCACATCGTTATCCATGCTTCACCTGCTTCTGCTGTGGGGCGATGGCCTGCCAGGTTTCCTGCATCCCCGTCATCAGGGTAATGAGGTGCGGAAGCTTCTCGCCGGACTTGTTGAGGTTGGCCTCCAGCAGCGTGCGCGAAATATACTCGTACAGGCTCTCCAGCTCCTCGGCGATTTCCCCCCCCTTCTCGTGGTCAAGGCCCGCACGCAGGCCGTTGTCGATAATATTGATGGCGCGGGAGATCATCTCCCCACGGCGGGCGATATTGCCGGACTGAAAGTAAATCTCTGCCCGCTTCATGGCGTTAATCGCCCCGTCATACAGCAGGACGATCAGCTGGTGCGGCGTGGCGCCGCTAATCTGGCTGTCGAGTGAGACAGCGGTGTAGGCACTGTTGCCTGTTTTGGTGTACATCGTCAAATCCTGCCGGGCAGCAGCCTGCCCGGTAATAAGTAAGTATTAAATTAATGAAGCCAGAGAACTCACCAGACTGTTTTCGATATTTTTCATATCGCTCATCGCTTTATCCAGGCGCATGTACTCCTTTTCGCGGCGCAGCATGGCTTCGTCGATACGCTTTTGCACCGCCGTGATCTGTTTGCCGATGCGTTTTTCCTGTTCGCGCAGGGACTCCAGCGTGGTTTCGATCGCGCCCTCTTTCTTCTCAATAGCGTCTTTATCGCCAAGATAGGTATTAAATATCCCATCCATACGGTCTTTAATCCCCTCATTGCCCCCTTTGCCGAGGAACAGCGCCTCCACCTCTTTGGGGTTGTCCTTCAGGGCGGCATCGAGCTTTTTGCTGTCAATGGTGAGGGTGCCGAGCGTGCCGCTACGATCCTCACCAGTTTCACCGTCGAAAGTGACGGTGATCCCGAGACGGCCAAGAGAAGTGATCACATCCCCGGCATCCCTGTACTCACCGCCTACGGTAGCCTTCAGCTGGCTGGTCAGACGGCGCAGGGTGCCGTCGCTGAACAGTGCGCCGTTGTTGGCGTCAGGCAGCGGGATTTCGCCCTCCGCGAGTTTGTCGCGATCGGGTGCCGTGTATTTGGTGGCGCTGGCGACGGTACTGAGGTAGCTGTTGTAGTTCTTCACGAACGCCTCGATCAGTGATTTCACCTTTGAGGTGTCTTCGGTAATGGTGAGGGATTCGGTTTTGAAGGGGTGTGGCGCTGATGGGTCGGCATCAGGGTCTTTCTCAGACACTTCTCGCAGTTCAAGAGTTACGCCGGTAATCAAATCTTTAATGGTATTAGTGCTGCGTTCGATCCGATCGCCGTTGAGCCAGACAACGGCATCTTCGGGTTTAGTGACGTCATTAGCCCCCTCAAGCGCCGTTTTGACAGCAGGATCCCCTGCGACCTTTATCGTCATCTCACCGTCGCTACCGGTTTTTTTCGAGGTCAGGACGAGCTTGTGTTCTCCGTCTTTCACCGTCACCACTTCAGCCGCAACGTCGCCCTTCTGCGCATTGATTTTTTTGGCAATATCATCGAGGGACGTTTCGTCTGGCTCGAGTTCCACCACCAGCGGTTTGTCACTGCCTTTCATCTCGATGGTGACGGTCGCGGCCCTGTCACCGATATCCTTCTCTCGTGAATCTTGCGTCACCCCCAGCTGATGCGCTTTTGCCAGCTTCTCCACGGCCATGGAGTAGCTGTTCGGGATAGTCCCTTTCCCCGCCGTGGCCTTAAAGGTTTTGTTATCGCTGACGCTGACGCCGTTAAAGCCCTCATCTTCCAGCTTGCCGAGCGTATCCTTCATCGTGCTGAGCGCGCTGGAAATAGACCCCCACGCGGAAATTTGCCCGTTATAGGTTTTCTGTTTTTGCAGATAGGGGTTCAGCTTGACTGAACTGGCCGCACGCTCCTTTGCCAGCAGTTCCTCAAAAGGCAGACCCGAGCCCATACCTAAAAAATTGGTTGATACCATAATGATGTTTCCTGTTGTAAAGGGATGACCTGTTACTTTTCTATCGGGGAATAAAGAAGGAAGTTTAATTTTTCATATATACGCGAACAACGCACAGACGTGCGGATAACAGAGATGTACGTTTATTGGTTAATTGTTTTTAGCCATTCGGGTAATTAGCGGCATTTCTGATGCCATTTTCAGTAATGACAAAAAAATCGAAAAAAATAATTTAGTCATTTTCATTCCCCCCGATGAATTCAGTATGCGACGCAATTAACGCATATCTCTCATTTCGTTATTACTTAGAAGGATATAACAATGGCACAGGTCATTAATACCAACGCACTGAGCCTGATGGCGCAGAACAACCTGAACAAATCTCAGAGCTCTCTGGGTACCGCTATTCAGCGTCTCTCTTCCGGTATGCGTATTAACAGCGCGAAGGACGATGCCGCGGGCCTGGCGATTTCTAACCGCTTCACCTCCTCCATCCGCGGTATGACGCAGGCGGCCCGTAACGCCAACGACGGTATCTCCCTGGCACAGACCACCGAAGGTGCGCTGGAAGAAGTAACCGAAAACATGCAGCGTATCCGCGAGCTGACCGTGCAGGCCAAAAATGGGACTAACTCAAAAAGCGACCTGGAATCCATCAGGAAAGAGATCGGCACCCGTCTGGAAGAGATTGGCCGCGTAGCGAAAAGCACCAACTTCAACGGCGTGAAAGTGTTTGAAAAAAAAGATATTACTATTCAGATCGGTGATAAAGACGAAGACACCATCAATATCTCGCTCAACAAACTGGATTTGGAAACCCTGGGTCTGGATAAATTCCTGGCTGATTTCGAGGATCTCGGTATTACCGTGAGCGGAGCAGGAATTACTGGTCGTGCGGGTTCGGTATTAGCAAGTCAGTTCGAGGATGCAGGTGATAAAGGGTCTAATGGGGATAAATTCGCTGCAGCAAAACTCAACCTCGCAGATACCGATCCGGAATACGAACTCACAACTGCGGATATTAACACTCTTAAGGCTGCAGCGAATGACGTTGGCACTGCGTCGGATGTATATACCTATGATGATGGCACCAATGTGCGTTTCTTCGTAAAAGGTGATAGCGGAGTACAGGAAATAAACGTCGAGTTCGAGGTTGATACTAGTGGTGCTAATCCTGTAACGAAAATTAAGGGAACCCCTCAACCAACTGCCGCCGCTCTTGATGATTTGGATGCCGACGTGCTGGTGAATGGTAAGAACACGCTTACAAATGCAACGCTGATGGCTAAGGATCTCACGGATAAAAACGGCGACCCCCTTACCCTTGATGACTCGCAACTCAATACGCTTTCTACCAGCTTGTTTGGTGGTGACGTCGCCACCTCGGGAATGAAGATTTTCTCTGTTACTGGCGGAACTGCACACACTTATTACGCGATTGACAATAACAATGAGGTGAAGTCCTTCACCCTGGAAGATAATGGTAGCGTTACGACTGCCTCAATCAAAGTTGCGCGTGCTGCAGAAGCTGAATACATCAAGGAAGTAGCAGCAGGTGCCAGCGGTGATCCACTGAGCTCAGCCACCCTGCTGGAAGAAGGCGGTTCCTTAACAGCAGAGGATGGTACTACTGTTTCACTGAATAAAGCGAAGCTGGATGAAATTTCTATTGCGGCTTTTGGTCCGGACATGGATGTTGAAGCATCGGGTATGCAGCTGTTCTCTGCCACTACCGATAGCGGGAAAACCAAGTACTTTGCCATTGGTACGGACTCAACCGGTAAGGAAGTGGTGAAGGAGTTGACGTTCGCTGATAACACTACCGCCCCTGTAGCCACGGATGCAAGTACTGATGACGCAGCCTTCATCAAGAAAGAAGCCGCAATGACTGGTCTGCTGTCCAACCTCGACGGCGCGCTGACCGAAGTCGCTGACTTCCGTGCCGCACTGGGTGCCGTTCAGAACCGTTTCAGCTCCATCATTGCTAACCTGAACACCAACATCATCAACACCACGGAAGCGAAATCCCGCATCATGGATGCCGACTTCTCTGTTGAAGTATCCGCCATGAGCCGTGCGAATATCCTGCAACAGGCAGGTGTCTCCGTACTGGCCCAGGCCAACCAGGTTCCGCAGAACGTGCTGTCCCTGCTGCGTTAATCTGGACATAACCACCTTACATTGTCATTACGCGCGTGCCTCACGCGCGGTTTGCCCTCCCTGGTGGAGGGCTTTTTTGTATTTGTACTCTGTGCGCATTGCCCGGCGGCGCTGCGCTTGCACGGGCCTACAAGGATCAACGCGAATGTAATCCTATCAACGCGATGTTCACCTCCTGCGCCAGGGTATTTCTCAGTATTGCCTGTGACAGCGCCTGCGCATAGTGAACCGGTATAAGCGTGTCCTGCCAGCAGTCCCCGGCATGCACGACGGCGCGGCGTCACGAGCAATGCGTTGCTGGAGAAATCGTCGCGAGAGAAAGAAGAAAGTGCGGACAGAATCGTCATATGAAAGCCTTCGGAGAGATGAGAAATGAATCACAAGGAGCAAACCTGCAGGTCGCTTCGGTACCGCCTTGTATTTTCAGGTTCTCACGCCCGGCTGCGGATATTGCCGCAACGCGGGCACTTTACGTTGGGATAGAAACGAATAACAGGATAAATCACGTATTACAGAGGGTGACTTGTGGGATTGCGAGGCGGCTTCCAGATTTGTGCCGGGTGTCGGCTACGCCTTACCCGGCCGATAAAATCCCCGAAAGTGGGCCGGGTAAGCGCAGCGCCACCCGGCTAGCTGCCTGTGCGCTGAAGTAAAGTATTCGCGACCGTATAAACCTCTTCAATCAGCACGCTGTTATTCTGCGTGACCGAGGGCGCCCCGCTTTGCGCCTGCATCATCGCGTCGTCAATCAGCGCCCGGAGTTCTTTTGAAGAGCGGGCGCAACGGCTCGCCAGATTGCGTGACTCGACGGCAAAAATGCCCTCTTCGTTGTGCAGCGAGTAGCTATAGGCACGGCTCGCCAGCTGCACCAGCGCGCCGCTACTGTCGGCGATCTGCAGCGCGGCATCATGCAGGGCGTTCATCGCCTGAACCACGCCGGTGGTGCTTTCACTCAGCATGGCGAGGAGATTACCGTTCGCTTCAGGCACCCGCAGCAGGCGCTCATTTTCCTCAGCAATCGCGCTGGCTGCCCGCGCAATCATGCTTACCTGCTCGCCAATCTCCTGCATCAGCGGCGGCAACGGCGCACCCTGCTCGGTTTTCAGCTGTGACGGCAGCTCTTCGTTGAGTCGGGAAAGGTGGAGGTTCAGACTGCGCAGCAGCGTCAAGGTGGAGACCAGCAGCAAGGCCGCCAGCGGCCACGGTTTATGCAGGAGTATGCCCGGGCGTTCGCCCATCCGACGAGTGGGAACATCAATGGCCACAACCCACGGTGTCTCAGCGATGGGCGTCACCACCAGCGTATGTTCGCCGCTGGCGCTGCGAAAACGGGTATGGCGCATCCCTTCACCCGACTGGGCCAACAGCGAACGCAGCGGTACCGCCATCGGCAGGCTGGCATCGTTGAGAGATTGTACCGTCGGCGCACCGGCGGCATCACCAATGATGCGCCCGGTGTTATCCACCATCCAGGCGCGGCCGCCAAGGCGCTCGCCGATCTCTTTGACCAGTGAATTGAAGAACTGACGGCTGGAGCCCGTCTCTTCGCCGGGATCGGTATCGCCCGGCGCACTTTTATCCAGCGCAAAGCTTTTCAGGGTGACCACACTTTCGGTCACTGAGCGCTGCTGCGCTTCAACCCTGTCGAGCTGTTCACGTAACTGGGTTGCCAGAGCATCAACCTGCGTACGCAGACGCTGCCCCTCGGTACGAATAAACCAGGGCATGACCCCAGCCTGCACCAGAATCACCAGGGTAATAAAAATAACGACTAAAATAACGATAAAAACCATGACAACAGCCCTGTTCTTTTAACGGCAGCACAACGCTACCTCTACAGGGCTATTTTATTATGCAGACGTCAGTAAATATGCTCTTCAAACCGTTGATAACCGCACACTTGTGTTACTCGTCCACAAAAACAATTTTGCGCACATTAACCCAGCGTTTCACCAGCCAGCCGTCAAGACTACACAGCGTGCCGCCCCAGGTCAGGGGAAGCAGACAGAGCACGATATACAGCGTCTCGGGCAGATAAAAGAGCCAGCTCAACCAGGCAATCAAATTAAGCCCGTGCGGAATGGTATAAATACCAATAGTTGCCAACGCCACGGTGCTGATCATCATCAGTACCAGCGCGCTAACGCGGCTGAATAACCCGAGCGTCAACAGCAGCCCCATGCTGCATTCCAGAAAAGAGACGATGACCGCCATTACGTCCGGGAAAGGGATCCCCGCGTCGTGCAGGGTATCCACCATCAGCAGCTGGTTTTCCGTTACGAATAATTTATTAAACCCGGCGGTAAAGAAAAATATTCCGACGACCAGACGACAGATAAATACGGGAAACATGGCGGGCAGATCGGACGTTTGCATAAAACGCTTAACAGATACCATCGGTCATCCTTGTAAAGAAAATAAAATACTGTGTAATAAATTCAATATCCTGTCTTTACTCAGTATAAATTTGCTGACCTCATTCGCAACCGCCCCGGCCCCATTCCCAACACAATTAATAAATATATACAGATTAAAAATTATTAATTTGAAATAATAACAGCGTCTCATTATCAACGCTACGGATGCCCCACCTCCGCCATCACAACTGCAAGTGATTGGTTTTAATATAATTAAAGTAAAACACTCCTAAGCATTACTTTTTACAGGGTTAATAAGAGCCCGATTAATAACCTTAATCCTGTTAAGGCTGTTATTACGTAGTGGTTGCAAAAATATGACGTAAGACATAAAAAGCATGTCGCTCTGGCCTTCGGCTAGCAATACCGTGCATTCATTACTATTAATTACACTAGCCAGAAGCGATGTCCATTACACCAGAAGAATCAAATAACTATGCTAAACCCTATCGCGATTGGAACGTCACTAACGCTGGATGTACAGACCCGAGAACTTACCCGGACGGATACGCAAGAGACCGTTACCCTTCCCCAGAGCGCGTGCCTGTGTCTCGCCGCACTGGCCGAGGCGCAGGGTGAGGTGCTTTCCCAGGAACAACTCATGGAGATCGGCTGGCGTAGCGCCGGGGTAGAAGTCACGGACAACAGCGTACGGGTGATGATCACCAAACTGCGCCGCGCGTTTACTCAACTGAACCTGCAGGAAGCCATCACGCTCATCGCCGTGACGCGCAGCGGCTATCGCCTGCTGGTGCGGGAGGCGAGCAGCGAACTGCCACAAGCGGAACCCCTGCCCCTGGAGGATGAACCGATACAGGCCGAAACACCAGAAGCACCACCGGCTGTTACGCACCTCCCAGCCCGCGCCCGCAATGCGCTCAGGCAAAAGATCGGTGTCACCCTGGCGGGCGTACTCGTTGGGCTGGCGATTGCGCTGCTCCTGCGCGGGATCGTCGATTTTAGCCCGCAGCCGGTTCACTTTGTGCGCTGGAATGGCCCTGGCGTGCCGCCCGGCACGCAGGTGATGGTTCAGCAGGATAAACAGTCGCAACAAGCGCTGATTGAATCCACGCTGCAAACCTATACCCGTCACGTGCTGGACCGCCGTCCCAACGAAAAACCGGCCGCCGTGCTGTACGTCACCACCGGCTCTGAAAAAATGAGCCAGTTCCAGGGGCTTATTGCCTGCCAACAACCCTTTAAGGATTCAGGGAATGACTGCGAATCGTTCTATTTTCGCCTTTATTAAATCCCCGCTCACCCTGCTGTTTGTGGGCGGGATGGTCGCCGGGCTGGGCGGTATGGCGCTGTACGGGTTTAAAACCACCGCGTACGCCTCGCAGTGTATTGCCCCCACCTCCTACTACGTGATAGAGGACGACAACAACGCGACGCTGGCACGGGGTATCTACCGCTCCTATCGCGACGGTCTGTTCAGCGGGCATACCACCTATATCGGCACTATCAGCCACTTCAGGGACGGCAAGCGCGACGGACTGCCCAAAGCGGTGAACCGTGAAGTGCGTTACGACGTAGACGTGTCGGGCAAACGGATCCATCTGACCGTCACCAGCCAGCACCGCAAGCTCGGTGGCCAGACCGCGGATAAAGACGTGACCGACTATATCTTCCCGCAGATTAAACCAGGTGAAGTGGCCACCAGCACCGTGTATCTGCTGGACGATAAAGTGCTGGCCTCCGGCACGGAAACCGTCGCCCGTATCGCCTGCATGAACTGACGGTTACACCAGCGCCTGAATCAGGCCGGCAAGGGTATCAAACCCGGCGGCCATCAGGCGCTCAAAGAACGGGGCCAGCGTTTCGGCAATCAGGAACAGCGCCAGCATGCCGAAGGTGAGCGTCAGCGGGAAACCAATCACGAAGATGGAGAGCTGTGGCGTCAGGCGGTTTAACAGCCCGAGGATAAAGTTGATGCACAACAGAAGGGCGATAATCGGCAGTCCCAGCATCAACCCCTGGCTGAAGATGAGCCCCGCGTGGGTGACCAGGTACATAAACCCGCCCGCATGCAGCAGTGTGGCGTCAACCGGCAGCGTCTGGAAGGTCTCCGCCAGCAGCGCCAGCAGCCAGAGATGGCCGTTAAAGGCGAGGAACAGCAGCGTCACCAGCAGGTTGAGAAAGCGCGAGATCACCGGGCTGTTGCCGGCCCCGGGGTCAAAGAAGGTGGCAAACGACAGCCCCATTTGCATCCCGATGATCTCACCGGCCATGCGCACAGCGGCAAACAGCAGTTGCAGCGTCAGCCCCATCGCCGCGCCGATAATCACCTGTTTGGCCAGCACCCAGACCCCTTCCCAGGAGTAAAGCCCCACCTGCGCATCGGGCAGCATGCCGCCGATCAGGATCGCCGTCAGCAGCGCCAGGCACGCACGCAGCCGGGCGTTGATCGCCTTCTCGCCAAAGACAGGGGCAACGTGCAGCAGCGCGGCAATGCGCACCATAATGAAAAAGTAGTGGCTGACCAGCCCGTAGAGCTGGTCGAGAGGAAGTCCGAAGGCCATCAGCCGATCACGTAGGGAATGCTGGCGAACACCGCGCGGGTGTATTCGATAAAGATTTTCATCATCCACGGGCCAAGCGCCACCGCGACGCCGACAATCATCAGGATTTTTGGGATGAAGGTCATGGTCATTTCGTTGACCTGGGTGGCGGCCTGCAAAATGCTGATGATAAGACCGGTGACCAGCGCGGCCACCAGCAGCGGGCCTGATACCATCAGTCCCACCTTGATCGCCTGCATGCCAATCACCATTACGCTTTCCGGGGTCATGGGTCTCTCCTAACTGTAAAAGCTCTGGGCCAGCGAACCCACCAGCAGCTGCCAGCCGTCGACCAGCACAAACAGCATCAGCTTGAACGGCAGCGCAATGGTGGTCGGCGGGACCATCATCATCCCCAGCGCCATCAGGATACTGGCGACCACCAGGTCGATAATCAGGAACGGAATAAAGATGGTGAAGCCAATCTGGAAGGCGGTTTTCAGCTCGCTGGTGATAAACGCCGGCACCAGAATGCTGAGCGGCACTTCTTCCGGCGAGGCGATATCCGGCGTCTTCGCGATACGGGCGAACATCGCCAGATCGCTTTCGCGTGTCTGGTCGAGCATGAACGCACGCAGCGGTTTCACCCCTTCGGTGAGCGCCACCTCCATGGTGATTTTATTTTCCTGCAGCGGCTGCCAGGCTTTTTCGTAGATCTGGCTGAACACCGGCGACATCACAAAGAAGGTCAAAAACAGCGACAGCCCCACCAGCACCTGGTTGGGTGGCGCGGTGGGTGTGCCGAGCGCGTTACGCATTAACCCCAGCACAATGATGATGCGGGTAAACCCGGTCATCATCAGCAGTACGGCAGGGATAAAGGTAAAGCCGCTCAGCAGCAGCAGGGTTTGTACCGGCAGCGTCCAGCCCCCTTCCCCGGCAGGCTGGCCGAGGGTGATGTCAGCGTTGGCCGCCAGCGCACCGGCGGCAGGCAGCATCAGGGCGATCGCCAGCAGCAGACGAAGGCTCACTGCTCACCTCCCGGACGGTATTTCTGGCGCAGCTTTTCCAGCATCAGCGGAAAGGTCGCCGCCGGCGCGGTGGTCTGCGGGGCGTTTTCCGGGCGCGGCTGGGTGGCGAGGCAGGTAATCTGCGAGGCGGTAACGCCCAGCACCAGACGCTGTTCGCCCACGTCAACCAGCACCAGGCGCTCGCGCGGCCCCAGCGACTGGGTCGCCACCAGGGTCATGTTGCCCTGGGCGTCGTTCAGCTGACGCGCCAGCCCGCTGCGGCGGGCGGCCCAGGCCATCACCACCATCAGCAGGATAATCAACGCCAGCGCGCCGCTGACCGTCATCAGCACCGAGCCGGTGGCAGGAAGGGAGTCAGTGGCGTTCATCAGCGGCTCAGACGGTGCATACGCTCAGACGGGGTGATGATATCCGTAATACGGATGCCGAACTTATCGGAGACCACCACCACTTCACCCTGCGCAATCAGGTAACCATTGATCAGAATATCCAGCGGTTCCCCCGCCAGCCCGTCCAGCGATACCACCGAGCCCTGGCTTAAACGCAGCAGCTCCTTGATGGTCATTTTGGTGCGTCCCAGCTCCACGGTCATTTTTACCGGAATATCCAGGATCAGGTTCATCTCGTCAGAAAATTGCGGTGCAGCCATGGTGTCGGTAATTCCCGCCGCGTGCTGTTCGGTCATGGCCTCACCCCAAAGATTATCGATGGACTGATCGTCAGAACCCGATGAGGTGTTCATATCGCTCATGGGGAAATTACTCCTTGTTTAATGAAAGTAATGAAGGCTGAATCATCTGCTCGACCTTCAGGGCATATTGATTGTTAACAGCGCCGTAGCGGGCCGTGAAGACCGGTACGCCACCGACGCTGGCCTCGATAAACTCCTGCTTATCAAGCGCGATGATGTCGCCTTTTTTCATCTGCATGACGCTGGAAAGCCGGGTGCCGATATCGGCGAACCGTGCCGTGAGCTCCAGCTCGGTTTCCCGCATCTGGCTGGCCAGCAGGCCGCGCCAGTGGGAGTCCTCATGGCGTGAGTTGTCCATCGGCGGGTTACTCAGCAACTCGCGCAGCGGCTCGATGGTGCTGAAGGGAATACAGATATTAAACTCCCCGCGATGCGAGCCGATCTCCACCGAAAACGGCGTGGTGACCACCACGTCATTCGGCGATGAGGTGATATTGGTGAACTTCACCTGGATTTCAGAGCGGATGTACTCCGTTTTGATTTTATAGATCGAACTCCAGGCAAATTCGTACGCCTCGCGCGCCATCGACAGCATGCGGTGGATCACGCGCTGTTCAGTGGGCGTAAACTCACGGCCGTCGGCCTTGGTCGGGAAACGACCGTCGCCGCCAAACAGGTTATCCACGGCCATAAACACCAGCCCCGGCGAGAACGCCATCAGCGAGGTGCCGCGCAGCGGGTTAAGGTGCAGCAGGTTCAGGTTTGTCGGCACCGGCAGGTTGCGGGCAAACTCATGATACGGCTGGATCTTAATGTTCCCTGCCGTAATATCCGGGCTACGGCGCAGCAGGTTAAACAGCCCCATACGGAACTGACGGGCAAAGCGTTCGTTAATAATTTCCAGCGAGTGCAGACGCTCGCGAATAACCCGGCGCTGGGTGTGCGGATCGTAAGGTTTGACCCCCGCGTCTGCGCCGTTTTTATGATGTTCGCTGTTGCTCTCCGCATCGGCGTTTAGCAACCGGTCGATCTCATCCTGAGATAAAAAGCTGTCAGCCATAATAATTACCGCAGAATAAATTCGTTAATAAGCACGTCAGTGACGCGAATGGACTGGTTAAATGCCAGCGGTTTATCGAGCTCACTCTGAATATTGGTAATCAGGCGACGCTTTCCTTCATCCGTCGATAAATCTTCATAGGTCTGGTGAGTAAGCAACATAAATAAGCGGCTGCGATATTCCGGCAAATATTTTTCCAGCACCGCCAGTGATTTCTGTTCTGCCACGCGAATGGACAAGCCCAGATACAATACCCGATCCGATTCGTTCGCCGTGGGTTTCAGGCTCACGGTAAAGGTATTCATCGAGGCGTACAGCGGCTCAACCTGGACCGGCGCCGGTGTTGCCTGCACTTCCCCTTGTGCAACCTCTGCTGCCGGTTTCGCAAATTTCATTTCCCAGAACAGGTAGCCGGAAAAACCGCACGCCGCAACGGCAGTCAAAAACATGAACGTCATCAGAAGCGAGCGAGACCCTCCGCCGCTGGCGACCTTTTTATTTTTATTACTCATTGAACGTACACCTGATAAATAAGAGAGGGCAGCGTACTACCCTCGGGTCAATATGGCGGACATTGTAGTCCATATCATCATCCTGATAATCAGGTGATAAAATTTCATTCCTGAAGCTAATTCGCCACTTCAGGCAAAGGTATTTATTCCGTATATATTTCCGGGGGTGGTGGTTAATAAGGTCGGCACGATCTCCTCTTCCATCAACGGCTCTTCCCCTTCCTGCGCGCCGTGCTCGTCACCCGATGCGTTCTGGCCCTGCTCACCGGCGGCAAACTGCTGCCCTTCCGCGCTCACGTTTGCCTGGCCGAGCTGAATACCCGATTCCGCCATCGCGGCACGCAGCTGCGGCATGGCCTGCTCCATGACGTGACGAATATGCGCATGTTCGCTGACGATATGGATCTGCGCCTGATCCTGCTGCATACGCAGGGAGATCTGCAGCGACCCCAGCTCTTCCGGGTGCAGGCGGATCTCCGCGCTGTGCAGCCCGTTACGGCTAAAGATAGCGATATGCTGGCTGACTGACTGCTTCCACTCCGGCGTTTCCGGCGGATGGTTGACGGTGACAACCTGCTGCGGTGCATGCGCCACACTGGTGCGTACGGCGGCCGGCAGCGCCACGGCGCTCACCGATGAGCTCGCAGGCACGTCTGCCGTGATTATCGCCTCACTGCTCACCGCTGCGGGCTGCGCCGTCAGCGGTGCGGCATTTGCCGCTGGCGTGTTCCCGGCGGCGGCCATCAGGGGAGACACCGTTTTGCCTTCTCGCGCCGGGGTTTGGCCGCTCACTACGCCCTCTGCAAATTCAACCGGCTCTGCTCCGGTGACGCTGCGGGTCACCAGCTGTTGCAGCTGCCACTGCGGGCTCTCTTCACCCTCACCGTCGGTGAGTGAAACCCCTTTCAGGGCCTCTGCCAGCCCCGGCGGCGCGGCGAGCAGCATACCGTCGGCATCCGTTACCGGTGCGTCGTCGGTAAGCTGTTGCGGCAGTAAATCCGCGGACAACCCCGCCAGCGCGGCTTCCGGCATGGCTGCCAGCGCCTGGGGGTCAAGCCCCGGGAAAAGCTGCGCCAGTTCCGCCAGCTTGTCATCCAGCGCCAGGCTGAAGCCTTCGTCTGCGAGCAATCCGGCCTTCGGTTTGCCCTGTGCTGCGCCACCCAGTAACAGGGCGGCAATATCAATGTTCATAGCCTTTCTCTCTTTTGTCCGGCACGCTGAGCAAATTCATCCATCAGCTTTTGTTCATGTCGGCTCTGAACCAGGGCCTGCGCCGTCGCCCGGCGCTCAATCAGGGTTTCAAACGCGTTCAGGCGCTGCTTGTTTTGCACCCAATTCTGCTTCACCTCGTCTACCGCCTTTTCGCAGGCGTTAACGTGGCCTTCCTGCTGCTTCACCACCTGTTTCAGCGACAAAATAAACGACTGGTGATTCACCAGATCCGCCACCGACATACCGCCGCCCATCATTCCCTGACGCAGGGACTGCTGGTACTCCTGCTCATAGTGCTGCAGCTGTTCGTGCTGGGTCATCGCCTGCTGGAGCTGCTGCTGCGCCCCACCCAGCGCGCGGGTGGTCTCGGTCAGCGTCTCCTGCGCCATATCGCGCAGCAGCGTCATGGGGTTTTTCACGTTCATCGCGCCTCCGGATTAGTCCCTGATGTCCGGGAAGAGCCCGGACAGGGCGCGAACGGCGTCGTCATAGCCGCTGCGCTCGTGGATCGCCTGATGGAGGAACGCCTCCAGTGACGGATATTTGTCGATAGCCTGATCCAGCATCGCGTCGCTGCCTTTGACGTACGCCCCCACGCTGACCAGATCGCGGTTGCGCTGATACGCGGAAAGCAGCTGTTTAAAACGCTGCACCTTGCGGTACTGGGCATGCGGGATAAGCTCGGTCATGGCACGGCTGATCGAGGCTTCAATATCGATCGCCGGATAGTGCCCCGCCTCAGCAAGACGACGCGACAGCACGATATGGCCGTCGAGGATCGCCCGCGCGGAGTCGGCAATCGGATCCTGCTGATCGTCCCCTTCGGTGAGCACCGTATAAAACGCGGTGATCGAGCCGCCCCCTTTCACGCCGTTACCGGTACGTTCAACCAGCGCGGGCAGACGGGCGAAGACCGACGGTGGATAGCCTTTGGTCGCGGGCGGTTCGCCAATCGCCAGGGCCACTTCACGCTGCGCCATGGCGTAACGCGTCAGGGAGTCCATGATCAGCAGCACGTTGAGGCCGCGTTCGCGAAAATCTTCCGCGATGCGCGTCGCGTAAACGGCCCCCTGCATGCGCAAAATCGGCGAAACGTCAGCCGGAGCGGCAACCACTACCGCACGCGCCAGCCCCTGCTCGCCGAGGATATTCTCGATAAAATCTTTCACTTCGCGGCCACGCTCGCCAATCAGCCCCACCACGATGACGTCAGCGGTAGTGAAACGGGCCATCATGCCGAGCAGCACGCTTTTGCCGACGCCGGAACCGGCGAACAGGCCCATACGCTGCCCGCGTCCCACCGTCAGCAGGCCGTTGATGGCGCGCACGCCGACGTCGAGCACGTTTTTAATCGGATCGCGGTGCAGCGGATTAAGCGTTGGGGTAAACAGCCCCGCCGCCGGTTTCCCCGGCGCGGGGCGGCCATCCAGCGGACGGCCCTGGGCATCCAGCACGCGGCCCAGCAGATGCGGCCCCACGGGCAGTTGCTTACCCGCGTGGTTGTCACTTTGCAGGGCGTAGATACGCGCCCCCGGCAGAATGCCGTCGACATGCTCCAGCGGCATCAGGAACAGCGTCTGGCCGTTAAAGCCCACCACTTCACTCTCTACCGGGATAATGCCCTGCTCCGTCTGGCGCTCAACGATGCACAGGGCACCGATCGGCAGCTTCAGTCCCACGGCCTCCATCACCAGCCCGGTGGCGCGCGTCAGCTTGCCGTACTGGCGAAAATCGGGCACCTGGGTGAGTTTCTCCTCCACCCGGTCGAGGGCCGATAGCCATGTTTTTAACTGCTGGCTCATTGCGAGAGCTCCTCGCGCGCCAGCTGACAGAGCGCCTGCCAGCGGGTTTCCATGCTGGCATCCACCTCCACATCCGGGGAGACCACCCGGCAGCCTCCGGCGGCCAGGCTCGCGTCGCGGTGCAATTCCCAGCCCATCGCGGTGAGTGTTTCACCCAGCGCCTGCTGCACCGCGGTAAACGCATCCGGGCTGACATACAGCTGGATGGTGCCGTGCAGCAGCGCGTCCTGCTGCATCAGGCTGCGGATCTGGGTCACCAAAGCATGGTTATCTGCCACACGAGACGAACCGTAGAGTTGCTGCACCGCCATCAGGGACAGCTGCACCAGACGCGCGGGGACCAGCCCTTCGAGGTTTTCCAGTGCCAGCTTAAAGTTGCTGACCCAGGTTTCCGCCTCGCGCAGCAGCGCCTGCTGCTCCACACGCGCCTGCTCGACGCCCTGGGCAAACCCGGCGTCGCGGCCCTCTTTCAACCCGGCCTCATAGCCCTGTTTGCGGCCCTCTTCCTGGCCCTGTTGCTGCCCCTGGGCAAAGCCCTGCTGTTCCGCCTGCTTGCGCAGACGCGCCAGTTCGGCTTTCAGCTGCGCCTCAGACTGGGTGTTATCCAGCGTGGGCAGCGGGGTGTCCTGAGGTTCACCCAGCAGGTTTTCAGGCTGCCAGGCGCGCCACCCGGTAGCGTTATGTTCATCAAATGTAGGCATCGTCGCTGCCTCCAATCAGGATCTCGCCGGACTCGGCCAGGCGACGCACCACGTTGAGGATAGTTTTCTGTTCGGCTTCCACCTGCGACAAACGCACCGGGCCACGGGAGGCCAGATCGTCGGTCATCAGCTCGGCCTGACGGCGCGACATGTTGCGGAAGAACTTCATGCGCAGCGGCTCGTCGGCCCCTTTCAGCGCGATGATCAGCGTATCGCTCTCGATCTCCTGCAGCAGGCGCTGGATGCTGCGGTCTTCCACATCCACCAGATTTTCGAACAGGAACATCTCGTCGATGATCTTCTGCGCCAGCTCGCCGTCGAACTCGCGTACCGCCTCGATGGCCGCCTCTTCCTGCTGAGATTTCATCAGATTGAGGATCTCGGCCGCCGGACGGACGCCGCCCATTTTGCTGCGCTTGAGGTTCTGACCGTGCAGCAGGTTGTTGAGCACTTCCGTCAGCTCCTGCAGCGCGGCAGGCTGTACCCCGCCGAAGGTGGCAATACGCAGCATGATGTCGTTACGCTCACGATCGTCGAATTTACCCAGCACGTCCGCCGCCTGGTTACGCTTAAGGTGGACCAGGATGGTGGCGATGATCTGCGGATGCTCTTCGCGGATAAGGTCGAACACCGCCTGCGGATCCATAAAGTTGAGCGTTTCGATGCCGTTGGTGCCCTGGTGGGTATCCAGCAGATCTTCCAGCAGCGAGGAAGCGCGCTCTTCGCCCAGCGCCTTGACCAGCACGCTGCGCAGATAATCGTTGGTGTTGAGGCTCAGCGCCGCATATTCGCTGGAGTCTTTCTTAAACTCCTCCAGCACCATGGCCATCTGGTCGTGGGTGAAGCCCGCCATGTTGACCATCGAGCCACTGATCTGCTTCACCTCGTGGGCGTTGAGGTGCTTGAACACCTCCGCCGCCAGGACATCTCCCAGCGTCAGCATGACGATGGCGCTTTTTTCTGAGGCATTCATTATTTCGGCTCCTTACTCATCCACTGGCGGATCACGAGGGCAATAACGCGCGGCTCCTGCTCTGCCAGCTCACGCAGCTGTTGACCATTGAGTTCCGTATCCACCCGCTGCTGGGCACGGTCGCGGTTGCTTTTCTCCGCTGCACGTTTTTTCGCGGCAATCTCTTCCTCCCGCGCCTCTTTTTCCATCTCCAGACGGCGCAGGGTGGTCTCCTGGTGGCGAACCCAGGCAGGCTGTACCAGCTTGCGCCACATGACCCAGGCGATAATGGCGATGACCAGATAGCGGGCGATAGCCATCAGCAACGCGTAGAAGCGATCCTGCTCCCAGAACGGCGGAACCGGCTCTTCCACCACGCCGTTAAAGGCGGAGTTGAGGATGTTGACGCTGTCGCCACGGCTGGCGTTATAGCCAATCGCCTCTTTGACCAACGCGTTAATGCGGGTCAGTTCGGCCTCGCTAATCGGCCCAGCCTTACCCTCTTCGCCCTGCGGCAGATGGTTTATCACCACCGCCACGGACAAACGCTGAATGCGCCCCACGCTGGATTTGGTGTGCGTAAGGGTGCGATCCACCTCAAAGTTGGTGGTCTCGTCACTGCGGTTGTTGTACGGCTGCGGCGTCTCACGGCTGGCGTTGTTGCCGGTAGTTTTCTCTTTTTTATCATCCACTGGCGTGTTCAGCGGCTGGGTGATGGGCGCGGTCGCCGGCGCGGGAGGCGTGTTGCTCAGCGCGCCCGGTACGCCGCTGGCACCACGGCGATTCCCCTGCTCGGCCAGGCTGGCCTGACGACTGCGGATCGCCATTTTTTCAGGGTCGCTGTTCGGCTGATACTGCTCCTGCGTCTGCTCCTGCTCGGTGAAATCAATCTGCGCGGTCACCTGGGCGCGGATGTTTTCATCCCCCACCAGCGGGGCGAGAATGCGCTGGATGCGCTGCTGGTAGTCACTCTCGATTTCATTGGTGTATTTCAGGTGCGCGGTCTGCAGGCCGCGCAGGCCGCTTTGGGTCAGCAGGTTGCCGCGCTGATCGACAATGGTCACGCTCTCTGCGGCCAGCCCGGTCACCGCGCTGGAGATAAGATGGGTGATCGCCACCACCTGGCTGTCGTCCAGGGTGCGGCCCTGCAGCAGGTTAACGGTGACGGACGCGGTCGGCTTTTTCTGTTCGCGGACAAACATCGACGGTTTTGGCGTGGCCAGGTGCACGCGCGCACTCTGGATCGGGCCGAGATTTTCAATGGTGCGCGCCAGCTCGCCTTCCAGGGCGCGCTGGTAGTTCACCTGCTCGGTGAACTGGCTGACGCCAAATTTCTCCTGATCGAGCAGTTCAAAGCCCACGCCGCCGCCTTTCGGCAGCCCCTGCTGGGCCAGCTTCATGCGCACCTCATGCACCTGCGATGCCGGGACCATGATCACGCCACCCGGCGTGTCGATGCGGTAAGGGACATTGAGCTGCGACAGCTGCGCCACGATGGCGCCGCCTTCTTCATCACTGATATTACTGAACAGCACCCGGTAATCCGGCTCCTTTGCCCAGAACATTAACGCGATGATGACGGAAAGCGCCGCAGCGCCGCAAATCACCAGCAAAAGCTTCGGGCTGCCGCGAAGTGAGGACAGCATCGATTTAATTCGCTCTGCCGGATTGTTGGTTAACTCATTTAGTGTGGCACTCATGCCGTATTCCTGTATGAAATAGCACGCATCCGCGATGCGCGTCAGCTCACGAAATTCGCGAGAGTGATGTCGACGATTTCAAAAATATAAGAATTTTTCAGGCGGGCATTATCGTCTGAAAGGCATTTTTTTTAAGGATAAATAAGCTCAAAGTTCTGTCGGCTTATTGGATTTTCTGAGGTTTTTAAACGCGTGTTAAGCTGTCGACGTTTAAAAGATGTGCAACAAACCGCCGTTTTTATCTTAATTACCAGGAATAAAAAGAATGTCAGCGACATTAATGCGTGGCGTACTCGATCAAATTCAAACCCAGGCGCAGCAGGTCAGCGGCCCGTCTCACCGGCTGCACACCTCGCGCGACGAGGCCCCTGCCTTTTCTGACGTTTTATTTAACAGCATTAACGAAATAAATAAAACCCAGGTTGAGGCAAAGAGCAAAACACAGCAATGGATGTCTGGAAGTAGCGATATTGCCCTGAATGACGTAATGCTGGCGATGCAGAAATCGTCTATTTCATTCAGCTTTGGTATGCAGGCACGAAATAAGATGATTAGCGCCTATCAGGAAATAATGAATACGCCGGTTTAAGGTCTGATCCCCTTCTATGAGTGAAATTAACAGCACGCCTGCACGCTTATCCCTGAATACGCTTTCACTGACTGACAGCGAATTACAGCGTGTCGGGAAATTAATCTATAAGCGCGCCGGCATTGTCGTCAACGCGCAAAAGCGAGAGATGATTTTTAATCGTCTCTCCCGTCGCGTGCGCACGCTGGGGCTGGCCTCGTTCAGCGAGTATATCGCCCTGCTTGAGTCGCACTCTGAGCACCCGGAATGGCAGAACTTTATCAACGCGCTGACCACCAACCTGACCTCCTTTTTCCGCGAGGCGTATCACTTCCCGATCCTCGCGGAACATGCGCGCCAGCGCGCGAATGGCTATCGCGTCTGGTGTACCGCCGCCTCAACGGGGGAAGAGCCCTGCTCTATCGCCATGACGCTCAACGAGCAGCTGGGTGCGTCGGTGGCCGGGCCGCGTATCTGGGCGTCGGATATCGACACCGAGGTGCTGGCTAAGGCCGAAGCGGGCGTTTACCGGCTGAGCGATCTGGACGCGCTGACGCTGGCGCAAAAGCGTCACTATTTTCTGCGCGGGGCGGGCAACAACAGCGAGTGGGTGAAAGCCCGGCGGGAACTGCTGTCGGCCATTCACTACCAGCAGCTGAATTTACTCGATGAAAAGTGGTCCGTTCCCGGGCCGTTCGACGCCATTTTCTGCCGTAACGTGATGATTTATTTCGACGCACCGACGCAGCAGCGTCTGTTGCAGCGCTTTGCGCGTCTGCTTAAGCCGGGTGGCCTGCTGTTTGTCGGCCATTCGGAACATTTTAACCACACACATATTCCGCTGCGCCTGCGGGGGCAGTCGGTGTATGAACTGACGGAGGCCACACGGTGAAGGCGATTCGTGTGCTGGCGGTCGATGATTCCGCCCTGATGCGCAACATGCTCAGCGCGGTGGTCAATCAGCAGCCGGATATGGAAATGGTCGGCACGGCGCCGGACGCGTTTATTGCGCGCGAGCTGATTAAACAGCTTAACCCGGACGTGCTGACGCTGGATATCGACATGCCGCGAATGGACGGGCTGGAGTTTCTCTCCCGCCTGATGCGCCTGCGCCCGATGCCGGTGATTATGGTCTCCTCCCTGACCACCCGGGGGTCGAAAGCCACTATGACCGCGCTGGAGCACGGTGCGGTGGATTTTTTGCCCAAGCCGGAGCACCGCGGCGCCGAGAACATCGACAGCTGGAGCCAGCTGGTGGTGGAGAAGATCCGCGTCGCGGCTCGCGCGAGGCTGGCACAGCATAACCCCGACGTCAGACCGATCCTCGCCGGTATTCCCGTGCGCCAGCAAAGCATCATCGCCATCGGCGCGTCTACGGGCGGCACGGAGGCGCTGCGCCGGGTGCTGATGCCGCTGCCGGTCAGCACACCGGGGATTGTGATCGCCCAGCACATGCCTGCCGGTTTCACCTACTCCTTCGCCCAGCGGCTTGACTCGCTGTGCCAGATTGCCGTGCGGGAAGCGCAGGATGGCGAACCGGTGCGACCCGGTACCGCCCTGATTGCCCCGGGCGATCGCCATATGGAGATCCTCTGCCAGGACAATGGCTACCGGGTCAGGCTCAGCGATGCCCCGCCGGTGAACCGCCATCGCCCGTCGGTGGATGTGCTGTTTGACTCCGTGGCGCGTCAGGCCAGCAAACACGCCACCGCCGCCCTGCTGACCGGCATGGGCGCGGACGGCGCGCGCGGTCTGCTGCACCTGCGCCAGACCGGCGCCTTTACCCTCGCGCAGAGCGAAGCCACCTGCGTGGTGTTCGGCATGCCGCGTGAGGCGATTGCGCTGGGCGCGGCGAAAAAGGTCGTCGATCTCGACGATATCAGCCAGTGCTTACTGGACAGTTTTCATAAACATAAATTATCCAAAACCGACTCACGTTCAGGAGATCTCCCCCATGTCGGATAAAAATTTGCGTTTTCTGGTGGTAGACGACTTCGCCACCATGCGACGCATCGTACGAAACCTGCTGCAGGATCTGGGCTACAAGCACATTGATGAGGCCGAAGACGGCCAGGACGCGCTCAACAAGCTGCGCACCAGCGACTTCGATTTCGTCGTCAGCGACTGGAATATGCCCAATATCGACGGTCTGGAGCTGCTGAAAACCATCCGCAGCGATGCGGCGATGTCAAAACTGCCGGTCCTGATGGTAACCGCAGAAGCGAAGAAAGAGAACATCATCGCGGCCGCTCAGGCGGGGGCTAATGGTTACATCGTTAAGCCGTTTACCGCTGCCACGCTGGAAGAAAAGCTCGGCAAAATCTTTGAAAAACTCGGGTAACCCTTATGAACTCCCCGTTAAACATGCAGGCGGATAACGCCACAGAGATTTTCGTTCGCATTGGACAGCTGACCCGTCTGCTGCGCGACAGCATGGCCAACCTCGGTCTGGAGCAGGCGATTATGGAAGTCGCGGACGCCTTTCCGAACACCCGTGACCGCCTGAACTACGTGGTCGGCAAGACCTCTCAGGCCGCCGATCGCGCGCTAACCAGCGTGGAAGTGGCGCGCCCCCTGCAGGAAGGGCTAAGCGATAACGCCACCGCGCTGAGCGCCCGCTGGGACGCCTGGTTTGAAAACCCGCAGCCGCTGGAGGATGCCCGCGAGCTGGTCAAAGCCACCCGCGCCTTCCTGCACGACGTGCCGGAGAAGACCCAGCAGACCAACCGCCAGCTAACCGAAATCATGATGGCGCAGGATTTCCAGGATCTTACCGGTCAGGTGCTGCAAAGCCTGATGCACGTGATTGAGACCGTCGAGAAAGAACTTATCAGCGTGCTGGTGGAAAACATGAGCGAACGCGACGCCAGCGCCGCCACCGGTGATGCGCATCTGAAGAACGGTCCGCAGATCGATACCCGCGCCGAAGGCATTGTGGCGTCTCAGGAGCAGGTGGACGATCTGCTGGAGTCACTCGGCTTCTAATCCCGCCGGGCGAATGTCATGTCAGAACAAAACGACAGCGAAAAAACAGAAGACCCCACACCCCACCGAAAGCAAAAAGCGCGCGAAGAGGGACAGGTTCCCCGCTCGCGCGAGCTGACGAGCGTCCTGATGCTGCTGGCAGGCTGGGGGCTACTGCTGGTTGCGGGCGGCTGGCTGGCGAAACAGCTGCAGCATCTGCTGCATAACGGCTTAACGTTTGACCGGCTGTTAGTCAGCGACCCGCAGCAGATGCTGCATCACGCCGGAGCGCTGCTGGGTATCGCCTTTCTGGCCCTGCTGCCGTTTGTGGGCGGGCTGTTTTTGACTGCCGTCGCCACGCCGTCGCTGATTGGCGGCCTGAATATGAGCGCCAAAGCCCTCAAATTTAACGTCAAAAAGCTCAATCCGATCAGCGGCATCAAACGCCTGTTTTCCGGGCAGATGGTATCGGAGATGGTGAAGAGCATTCTGAAGGTGATGCTGGCGGGCATCGGCGGCGGGCTGTTTTTGTGGTTCAACAAAGGGAAATTTATCAGCCTGATGTATGAACCGCTGCGCCTGGCACTGGGGGATATCAGCGCCCTGCTGATGGGCTGCATGCTGGTCATTATTTTATCGCTGATCCCGATGGTGGCGTTCGACGTGGTTTACCAGCTCTGGAGCAACTTCAAGAAGCTGCGCATGAGCCTGAAGGAAATCAAAGACGAATTCAAAAATCAGGAAGGCGACCCGCTGATTAAAAGCAAGGTTCGCCAGTTGCAGCGTCAGATGGCGCAGCAGCGAATGATGACCGACGTCCCCACCGCTGACGTGGTGGTGAATAACCCGACCCACTATTCGGTCGCCCTGAAGTACCAGGAAGGTGCCATGGGCGCGCCGATGGTGGTTGCCAGCGGTAGCGGGCTGATTGCCCTGCGCATCCGTGAACTGGCCGAAGAGAACCGGGTCCCTATGCTTGAGGCGCCGCCGCTGGCGCGCGCCCTGTATCGCCATTGTGACCCCGGCACACCGGTTCCCGCCGAGCTGTATAGCGCGGTGGCGGAGGTGCTGGCCTGGGTTTATGGCCTTAAGCGCTGGCGTAAGGGCTATGGCTTACGTCCGCTGACACCTAAAGATCTTCCCGTTCCGGCGGGGATGGATTTTGCACAAGAGAGTAGAGAGTGATGGCCAATATCGCCACCAAATTACGATTACCCAACATGAAGGAGACCCAGTGGCAGGTGCTGGCCGGGCCGGTACTGATCATGACCATCCTCGCGATGATGATCCTGCCGCTGCCGACCTTTGTGCTGGACCTGCTGTTTACCTTCAATATCGTGCTGTCGATCATGATCCTGCTGGTCGCCATGTTTACCCAGAATACGCTGGAGTTTTCGGCGTTCCCGACGGTGCTGCTGTTCTCCACCCTGCTTCGTCTGGCGCTGAACGTCGCCTCAACGCGCGTGATCCTGATGAACGGCCATACCGGCTCGGAAGCGGCGGGCCAGGTGGTAGAAGCCTTCGGCCACTTCCTGGTGGGCGGTAATTTCGCCATTGGTATCATCGTGTTCATCATTCTGATCATCATTAACTTTATGGTGATCACCAAGGGTGCGGGACGAATTGCGGAAGTGGGCGCGCGTTTTTCTCTCGACGGGATGCCGGGCAAGCAGATGGCGATTGACGCCGATCTCAATGCCGGACTGATCGGCGAAGAAGAAGCCAAGCGCCGCCGTAAAGAGGTGACGCAGGAGGCCGACTTCTACGGTTCGATGGACGGTGCGAGTAAGTTTGTGCGTGGCGATGCCATCGCCGGGCTGCTGATTATGGCGATCAACATTATTGGTGGTCTGGTGATTGGCGTGATGCAGCACGACATGTCCGTGGGCGTGGCCGGTGAGACCTATACCCTGCTGACCATCGGTGATGGTCTGGTGGCGCAGATCCCGGGTCTGGTGATCTCCACTGCGGCCGGTGTGGTCGTGACCCGCGTGGCGAACGATCAGGATGTGGGCGAGCAGATGGTGGGCCAGCTGTTTACCTCTCCGCGCGTGATTGTGCTGGCGGCGGGCGTGATTGGTCTGCTGGGGCTGATCCCCGGCATGCCGAACTTCGTCTTCCTGCTGTTTACCGCCACGCTGCTGGGCGTCGCCTGGTGGCTGCGCGGGCGCGAAGGTGAAGCGAAAAAAACGGGTGGAGCGCAGGCTGACGCCTCCGACGCGACGGAAGCCGAGATGGCGCAGGTACACGAAGCCACCTGGTCTGATGTACAGATGGAAGATACCCTGGGTCTGGAAGTGGGTTATCGCCTGATCCCGATGGTGGATCACGAGCAGCAGGGCCAGCTGTTGACCCGCGTGCGCGGCATCCGCAAGAAGTTTGCCCAGCAGATGGGCTTCCTCCCGCCTGCCGTGCATATTCGTGACAACCTGGACCTGGCACCGACGCACTATCGCATCCTGCTTAAAGGGGTCACCCTTGGTTCAGGGGAAGTGCAGCCGGATCGCTGGATGGCAATCAACCCCGGCTGCGCCGAGGGCGAAGTTCCCGGCACGCCGTGTACCGAGCCGACCTTTGGCCTGCCAGCCCTGTGGATCGATGAAGTCCACCGCGAACTGGCGCAGACGCTGGGCTACACGGTGGTGGATCCGAGTTCGGTGGTGGCAACGCACCTCAACCATCTGATCACCACCCATACCGAGGAGCTGTTTGGTCGTCAGGAAGCGCAGCAGCTGCTCGACCAGATCACCAAACATTCACCGAAACTGGTGGAAGATTTAATCCCGGCGGTCATCAGCCTGACCACGCTGCACAAGGTGCTGCAGAATCTGCTGGCCGAGCGCGTGCCGATCCGTGATATGCGCACCATCATCGATACGCTGGCGGAGTTTGCCACCGCCCAGAGCGATGCCGATGAGCTGACCACCCGCGTGCGGGCGCGTCTCTCCCGGGCGATCACCCAGCAGTGGTTCCCGGGCGAGGACGATATTCAGCTGATTGGGCTGGATCTCTCCCTGGAGCAGCTGTTGATCCAGGCGACCCAGAGCGGCAGCGCGATTGAGCCGGGGATAGCTGAAAACCTGATGAAGCAGACCGAACAGGCGCTGCAGCACCAGGAAGGCCTGGGCGCGCCGCCGGTGCTGCTGGTGAACCCGGCCCTGCGTCTGATGCTGTCGCGCTACCTGCGCCGCATCTTCCCGCAGCTGGCGGTCCTTTCCAGCCAGGAGATCAACACCCAGCGCAACGTGCGGATGACGTATCTGATTGGGGGTAAAGGATGAGGAGAGCAGGACTTGCGCTGCTGCTGGTTTCACCGCTGGCGATGGCGGCGGACGGTTCATGGAGCGCCAGCAGCTTCGGCGGTACGATGACCCGGGGACAGGTGGTACTGAAAAGCAAACCGGTGCAAAGCCCCTCTCCCCTGCCCGCAGGCGCCGTCGCTTCTCGCGTACACTGGAAGATTCAGACGAATGGCCTGACCCCAGCCGGGTTTCGCATTCGCCTGTGCAGTGCCACCCGCTGCCTGACGCTGCCCGGCTTTGCCGGGGAGCTGCCCCTGCCTGCCGGGATGCCGGCAGGCGGGCCGTTTCGTTTTGAGTATTATTCCGTGGCGGGAGGTCGCCTCGACACACCGCTGACCGTGCTGAAAAATCAGGTCACGGTGAGTTATCGCAACCGGGGTTAAGCGTATCGTCGGTGATGCGCCTGACTCATTTTTTGCGTTCAGCTTTAAAGAGTGCAACCTTCCCTTCAACGGTGATCTCCACATCATGAAAATAACGGGAGAGGAGAGAGGCTAACGCCTCTGCACTGTCGGTTCGGTTAGAAAAGATGCCTTTTTTATTATAAATGTCCATCAGTTTTCGCCCGAACATATTGTGACCCGCATCGTCACCCAGAATAGTCGCGCCAAATAAACGCCCTTCTTTTGTTAATGCTGCACTGGCATGGGCAATCACCTCAGCTTTATCGTGCATTTCGCCGGGCAGGCAATGGAGCAGATAAAACATCGACACGGAGTCAAATTGCTCTCGCAAATGCGGTGGATAAGGATTGAATACGTCATGCAATATGGACTCCTTTACTTTTCCTCTGCCCACACGTGCATTCGCCGCCTCCAGACTTGAAATATTCAAATCCATAAGCGAGATAGTGCAGAAATCTGGCGTAAACGTCAGATAATATCCGGTGCCGACTCCCACATCGAGGTGGTTATTTTTCATGTTATTTCTGAAATGAGGAATCAGATGTCGCTCGGTAGCGCATTTCCAGGCATAGCGATTGGAAACGCGAAGTACCCACCAGTCATAGAGTTTCAGGGAAAGTGGGTTATAGGCTTTTATTCCGTCACGTGTTTTTGTACTCATAAGCTCTCCTGCGCGAGCGGTGCAGTAAAAAGGCCACATTATGTGGCCTTTTATTTAGAAGAAGAAAGTAAATTGCGCGACACCGCCTATCGTGCGGTCACGACCGGCAATAGCGGTTAAGTCAAACTGCATGGCGTCACCGGCTGAAAGCCCCACCCCGCCCGTGACGACGCGGCGGTCGTTACCACGCATATCAAGGCGATAACCCGCCCGCAACTGGATCCACTCTGCCGTGCGCCATTCAGCACCAAACGCCGCGTACTGATTTTTGTCGACATACTGGAAATGGCTAACCGGCGTCAGATCTATATCGGCACCTAACGTCACTGGCCCCGTTTGCCATGCGGTACCGGCGGTAACCTGCGGACGAATAACAAAAGCAGGCTGATAGCCGTTCACCTCACGGGTTTTCACGCGGTTTTCAAACAGGTTTTGCGCCGACAGCGCCACCATCCAGCCCGGTGTCGGTGAGGCAAAGAAACCGGCGTCGATATTGGCACTCATGGTTTGATGTTGCCAGTTACCATCGCGCAGATCGGAGGAGTCATAGTTGTTAATGGCGACGTTGTAATTCCACGTTTCGATACGCTGGATCTTCGGCGTGATCCCCACGCCCATCGACATATCGCCCACGGTAAACGGATGTGCAATCGACACGCCGTATTCCGTCACCAGTGCGGCCATGCCTTCGGCGCGAGAGGTTAATTTATCCAGATCGTCTTTCACGGGAATAATTGACCCGTTGGCAACCCCTTCCAAATAGTCCAGATCGCTCTGGCTCACTAACGCGCGCGCATTGCCTTTGCCCCAGGTGTTTATGGATAACGCAATGGGAAGTGAATCATCAGGCACAGCAAGCACCATCGCCAGCCCGACATTTGCGTAGGCATTTTCCCCGGAGAGGCCAGACACAATATCGCCCAGCTTGCCTGCGGCTTCAGCTTCTGCACCGGTGCCCAGGGCGCTTTCCAGCGTATCCCAGGCTGATTTGACGTCATCAAAACCATCAATCAGGTTTGCCGAATCGCTGACCTGCACACCGATGGAGGGGGCAATCAGGCTGATAGTGTCCTGTGAGCGCGAGGTTGCAAGTAGTGCCGGGTTCACTAACGGTGCCGCACCAAAATGTGCTGACGCCACGCCGGTGCCACCCATTGCAGTGCTGCGCGCATCAAAGCCGTTATAAGACGCCGAAGCAAAAGGGGTTGCAACGCTAAAACCTGCCAGTAACAGGCTGCGCAAAATAATATTTTTTTTCATTTTATTCCCAGAGTAATATTGAGCGGTGTGTCAGGGTGCTCATTGCGTGTGATATAAATTGCTCTTTATCATGCTAGCAAAAAGTTCATTCTGTTTATTTGGCGATAACCTCAAAGACATTTCCGCTATTGATGACTTTATTCATCAGGATTTTTTATTTCCCGCCCCATCCCCTGAAATGCTTACAATTATGTTCGTTTATTAACGTTATAAACGATTGCCTGTAATAAACAGACTGCGATAATTGTTCCTCAACTTATCTTTGCGGGAGAATAACCGTGCGCTATTTCGCCGTTGTGGTTTCATCAATTTTAATGTGTGGTTCATCGCTGGCCACCTCCGTGAACGCCGCAACCCTTCCTGAGCTGGCAGAGGCATTAAACACGCGATTCGAGGTGATGAAGGATGTGGCAGGTTATAAGGCGGCGAACCACCTTCCCATTGAGGATCTCCCTCGGGAAAAAAATGTTCTCCTGAAAGCACAGGACGCTGCCCGTGACGTCATGCTGGATCCGCAGAGTATTGATGCGTTTATCCAGACACAGATGGCTGTCAGTAAAAATATCCAGTATCGCTATCTTGATCGCTGGCGTTTGCAGCCTGAAAAAGCCTGGCAACCCCGTCCCCTGACAGAAGTGAGAGCACAAATTCTTGAACTGGATAGCACCATTCTGAACCTGATTAGCCGTCAAATCCTGACCGGTGGCGGATTTGGTGAAGAGCAGGACCGCACGCTGTCCGGGTTGCTGAGCGATAAGCAGATTTCAGCGCTGGAGAAAGCGCAGCTGATTGACGCGCTCGGGAAGATTAAGCGTCGATAGCTGTCCTGGGGCTCCGTTCGGTCATGTTTTCTGCCAGGGATGTTCTCAATGGGATTCTTGTCACTGAAAGGAAACGGGATAAGTGTTTGAATAATGGCAGAGAGGCTGGCCTCTTCTGCCATTCCGACATCTCTACGTTTTGTAGTTGCCTTCATGCCGGGTTCTTTGGCATGTTAACCTAACCTGACCTTTCCATTTTGTTCACGTGACGAGTTTGCGAGCACAGCGATGATTAAGTGGCCCTGGAAATCAAATGACGCTGGTCAACATGTGGCGCTGCCGTGGGATGACGCGCTGGCGATCCCCGTGCTGGCCAACCTCCAGCCGGATGAACAGTCAAAGCTGATTCAACTGGCGGATCGCTTTTTGCAGCAAAAGCGGCTGGTTCCGCTGCAGGGGTTTGAGCTGGATGCACTTAAAAGCGCGCGTATCGCCCTGCTTTTCTGCCTGCCGGTGCTCGAACTGGGTATCGAGTGGCTGGATGGTTTCCACGAAGTGCTGATCTACCCCGCGCCGTTTATCGTTGATGACGAGTGGGAAGATGATATTGGTCTGGTGCATAACCAGCGCGTGGTGCAGTCCGGGCAAAGCTGGCAGCAAGGACCCATTATCCTCAACTGGCTGGATATTCAGGACTCATTCGATGCCTCTGGCTTTAACCTGATTGTTCACGAAGTGGCGCATAAGCTTGATACCCGCAACGGCGATCGCGCCAGCGGTGTTCCGCTGATCCCGCTGCGTGAAGTCGCGGGATGGGAGCATGACCTGCATGCGGCGATGGAAAACATCCAGGATGAGATTGACCTTGTCGGGGAAAGCGCGGCCAGCATTGATGCCTATGCGGCAACCGATCCGGCCGAGTGATTTGCGGTGCTGTCAGAGTATTTCTTCAGCGCCCCGGAGCTGTTCGCCCCGCGTTTCCCGGCCCTGTGGCAACGTTTTTGTCATTTTTATCAGCAGGATCCCTTGCAGCGTTTGCGGCAAAGTGAGGAGTCCGGCAGCCACGCCTCCCGCCAGGTCCACTAAGGCCTTCCGACAGGGGGACGCTCAACCGACCGTACCCCGAAGCTCAGGGCTAAAAACAGCAGCGCCATCGCCCAGGCGGCCACGATTAAAAACGTTTCACCGAACATGCGCGTCACCAGCGGCACCAGCAACGCGCTGAGGCCGTAGCCCAGGGTATGGCTGGTGGCGATCACCCCCGCCCCTTTGCCTGTCGTTAACCTGTCGTTCAGCAGGAGCTGATATCCGGGCGTTGCCATCGCCGCCCCCAGCGAGGTGATGACGATCCCCACATAGAACAGCGCCACATCCGCGAGACACATCACCCCAAGCCCGACCACCATCAACACCGCGGCCAGGCAAAGTAACGTCATCGGGAGAAAGTGCTGCGGACGCACCACCAGAAACTGGGCAGCGAGCGTTGCCAGCGCGGCCAGGCTCAGCAGCAGCGCAACGTGATGGCTTATTTGCGCCGCATTGCCGTCCAGCAACGGGCTGAGATGGGGTGACAGACCAAGCTGCATCAGGCTCACCAGCGCGGCAAGCAGCAGCGCCAGCATGAGATACGGCACCATTGATACCTGCAGCCGCGTCGCCTGCTGCGCCACTGGCGGTAAAGGCGGATCGGCCACTTCACGCAACACCATCAGCAGGGCAATCAAGGGCGCTATCGCCATCAGCCACAGCGGTGCCACCGGATTAACGCTGAGCATCAGTGCAGCCAGCGGCGGCCCCAGCAGACGCCCGCAGCTGAGGCCCGAGCTTATCGTCGCCAGCGCGGCCATTCTTTTCTCCAGACCCGCACGCTGAATGGCCCATGTCTGGGCTGCCGGCACCAGACCCGAGACCGTCAGGCCGTACAGGGTGCGCGAGAGGATAAGCCCTGCCAGCCCCCAGGCGGCATTGAGCATCCCGTTCGCCATTGCCCAGACCACCAGCGCCATGACGAAGAAACTTGCCAGATAGCCGCTCAGCGAGGCCAGCATCACGCTTTTACAGCCGTGCCGCTCGCTCTGGCGTCCCCACCAGGGCGAAGCCGGTAAAAAGAGCATTGAACCGAACATCAACAGCCCCGCCCAAACGGAGAGCGATAGCCCGGTCATCGTGACCAGTTGCGGCAGCATGACCAGCAAACCGTTTTGCCCGATCCCCAGTAAACCGGCACACAACGCCAGGGGCCAGTTCGCTTTCGGGGTGAGATTGTCGGTCAGGGTGTCGGAAATTGAGCGCATAGAATTGTGAACATAGTGTCAATAAATGTGTGGAAATCATGAAGTTTATACAAACAAATATTGCAAAAATAGTTGCGACTGTAAACAGAATGAATATCATAACGAGAATTATTATCAGTCATGGAATGAGGTACATCTATGCGTACTCTGCCCCGCTCTGCCGGTACAGACGTTGCGGCCCAGTGTTTTTTAAACGCCCTGTTGCGCGAAACGAAGGACTGGCGCTATCTCCCCGCTACCGCTGCGGATGAGCTATCGCAGATCCATATCCCGCTCTCGCAAACCCAGGCCATCCGGGTTTCAGTACACTATTTCTCCCCAACCCAGCATCATCAGTACCGCTTCCCGGCAACGCTCATCCAGACCGACAGCGACCGTAGTGACGCCGTCACTTTCCCTCAACTGGTTGATTTAATTCTTGAAAAAACCTCTGTAAAAGGCTCGCTGGATGCCGATACGCTGGCGCGCTTTAAGCAGCGCGCCCTCGAAAGCCATGCCCATACCTGGCAGGCGATCGACTTGCGTCACAACTGGGCAAACCTGCGCGACACACCGCTGACGTTCGCCGAGGCGGAACAGGCGCTGCTGGTCGGCCACGCATTCCATCCGGCCCCGAAGTCACACGAGCCGTTTAACGAAGCCGAAGCCCGCCGCTATTTGCCCGATTTTGCCTCCCGTTTCCCGCTGCGCTGGTTTGCTGTTGAGAGCGAACTGATCGCCGGCGAGAGCCTGAACGTCTCCCTGCGTGAACGTCTGCTGCGCTTCGCAGCCCAGAGCGCCCCTGAACTGCTCGGTCATTTCACCGACACCCGCTGGCTGCTGCCGATGCACCCGTGGCAGGCGGAGTACCTGCTCGGTCAGGTCTGGTGCCAGCGACTGGTGGCGAAGGGAGCGCTGCAGGATCTGGGCGAAGCGGGCGCGCAGTGGCTACCGACCAGCTCCTCCCGCTCGCTGTACAGCGAAACCAACAGCGACATGATTAAGTTTTCCCTGAGCGTGCGCCTGACCAACTCGGTGCGCACGCTGTCGGTGAAAGAGGTTAAGCGCGGGATGCGTCTGGCGCGTCTGGCGAAGACGGCGCGCTGGCAGGAGCTCCAGGCGCGCTACCCGACCATGCGCGTGATGCAGGAAGACGGCTGGGCCGGTCTGCGCGACGAAAGCGGCTCCATTCAGGAAGAGAGCCTGATGGCCCTGCGCGTGAACCTGCTGTTTGATACGCCGGATACGCAAACCAACGTGCTGGTGAGCCTGACGCAGGCCGCGCCGGACGGCGGTGACAGCCTGCTGGCGGCTGCGGTCCGCCGTCTGAGCCAGCGTCTGGCTCTCCCCCTCGCCCAGGCCGCGCGCTGCTGGCTGGACGCCTATTGCGACCGCGTTCTCCTTCCGCTGTTCAGCGCCGAAGCCGATTACGGTCTGGTTCTGCTGGCACATCAGCAAAACATCCTCGTGGAGATGCAGCAGGACTTCCCGGTCGGGCTTATCTACCGTGACTGCCAGGGCAGCGCCTGGACCGAAGGGGCCGACGCATGGCTGAAAGAGGCAGGTGAAAGCGAGGTGGAAAACCGCTTCGGCGAGAGCCAGCTGCTGCGCTACTTCCCGTATTACCTGCTGCTAAACTCCACCCTTGCCGTCACTGCCGCCCTCGCCGCCGCAGGTTTCGACAGCGAAGAGAGCCTGATGTCACGGGTGCGTGACGCGCTGACCAGCCTGCGCCAGACCGCGAAGCAGACCCGCTGTCTCGACTACGTGCTCGACAGCCCGACGTGGAACTGCAAAGGCAACTTTTTCTGCTACCTGCACGATCGCAACGAAAACACGATTGTCGATCCGGCAGTGATCTATTTCGACTTTAGCAACCCGTTTTACAAGGAGAAGGCGTGATGGCTAACGCGAATATCGTCCATTCCGGCTATGGCTTTCGTTGCACCGCAACGGACAGGTCCCTGCCGCTGACCTTAGGCCTCGACGGCAGCGCGGTGCTGGAGCGCCTGCGCGATATCCCGGACGGCTGGCTGGTCGAGGCGCTGGATCAGCTGTTTGTCGCCGCACCGGCGCTGACTGGCATCACGCTGCCGTGGGCAACCTGGCAGGATGAACCGCAGGCGCAGGCATTATTCGCATTTGCCAGCGGCGATTATCTGGCCCGTGAGACCTTCTGGCAGCTGCCGCTGTGGCTGCAGGGGGAGCGTCCGCAGGCCAGCGGTGGCATGCAGTTCGATGAGAGCCGTCAGCTTTACTTCCCGCTGCGCCCTCACCGTCCGCAAGGGGAAGTTTATCGCCGTTACGATGCACAAATTAAACGCACCCTGAGCTTCCGCGTGGCCGACGTGGCGCTGGACGGTGAGCGTTTTACCCAGTGGATGAACAACCCGCGCGTCAACGCGTTCTGGGAGATGGCCGGTCCTCAGGAAGAGCAGGAAAACTACCTGCGCCGTCAGCTCGACTCGACGTACTGCTACCCGGTTATCGGCTGCTTTGACGATCGGCCGTTCGGCTATTTTGAGCTCTACTGGGCCGCAGAAGACCGTATCGGACGCCACTATCGCTGGCAGCCGTTTGACCGTGGGCTGCATATGCTGGTCGGCGAAGAGAACTGGCGCGGCGCGCAGTATATCCGTAGCTGGCTGCGTGGTCTGAGCCATTATCTGTGGCTGGATGAACCGCGCACGACGCGCATTGTCGCCGAGCCGCGTTTCGACAACCAGCGCCTGTTCCGCCATCTGGATTCCGCCGGTTTCGACACCGTCAAAGAGTTCGACTTCCCGCATAAACGTTCGCGCCTCATCATGAGCGAGCGTCACCGCTTCTTCAGCGAGGTGGGACTGTGAACGCACTCTGGCAAAAAGTGAACCGCGAGATGGTGGCGAAGATCCTCGCCGAGCTGGAATACGAACGCACCCTGAGCGCCGAACCGCTGGCCGCTGATCGCTGGCAAATCGCCATGGGCAGCGAAACATGGCAGTTTCGCGCCACACGCGGCATCTGGGGCTGGTTACATATCGATCCCGCCAGTCTGACCACCACCAGCGGAGCCGCCGTGGAAGCGGAAAGCGCGTTTCTGCAGCTGGCGACGGTGCTGGAGATGAGCGACGCGCAAACGGCAGAGCATCTGGAAGATCTCTACGCCACGCTGCGGGGCGACATGCAGCTGCTGCAGGCGCGAGAGACGCTTGATGCCGACGCGCTTATTCATCTCGACCCGGACGAACTCCAGTGTCTGATGAGCGGCCATCCCAAGTTCATTTTTAACAAGGGACGCCGCGGCTGGGGGCTGGATGCGCTGCGCCAGTACGCGCCGGAATACCGTGGCCGTTTTCGCCTGCACTGGGTTGCCGTGCAGCGCGAGCATCTGGTCTGGAGCAGCGATGTCGATTGCGATATCAACACCCTGCTGGCCAGCACCATGGACAGTGCAGAGCGCGCGCGCTTTGACGCCCGCTGGCAGGCGCTTAAGCTTGACGACAGCTGGCTGCCGGTACCGCTGCACCCGTGGCAATGGCAGCAAAAAATTGCTGTCCATTTCCTGGCGCAGCTCGCGCGCGGTGAGATGGTGGAGCTGGGGGAATTTGGCGATGAGTATCTGGCCCAACAGTCCCTGCGCACGCTGACCAACGCCAGCCGTCGTGCGCCGTATGACATCAAGCTGCCGCTGACCATCTACAACACCTCCTGCTATCGCGGCATTCCGGGCAAGTACATTGCCGCCGGGCCGCTGGCGTCGCGTTGGTTACAGCAGCAGTTCGCCAGCGACGCCACCCTCACCCGCTCTGGCGCGCAGGTGCTTGGCGAACCCGCCGCCGGATATCTGGCGCATACCGGTTACGCCGCTTTACCGAAAGCGCCCTATCGCTATCAGGAGATGCTGGGTGTGATCTGGCGCGAAAACCCGTCCTGCTATCTGCAGGACGGCGAGCAGGCGGTACTGATGGCGGCGCTGATGGAGACCGACAACGCCGGACGCCCGCTGATTGACGCGTGGATTGCCCATTCCGGATTAACTGCCGAAGCCTGGCTGGAAAAACTGTTCGATGCCACGGTGATCCCGTTCTATCACCTGCTCTGCCGCTACGGCGTGGCGCTCATCGCCCACGGCCAGAACGTGACGCTGGTGATGAAAGACTACGTACCGCAGCGCATTCTGCTGAAGGATTTCCAGGGTGATATGCGGCTGGTGGATGAAGATTTCCCGCAGGCGGAAAGCCTGCCGCAACAGGTGAAAGCCGTTACGGCGCGTCTGAGCGCCGAGTACATCATTCACGACCTGCAAACCGGCAACTTCGTGACGGTGCTGCGTTTTATCTCGCGTCTCACGCAGCAAAGCGGCGTCAGCGAAACCCGCTTCTACCAGATCCTGGCGCAGGTTTTGCGCCGTTATATGGCCGCGCATCCGGATCTTGCAGAACGTTTCGCGAAATTCGACCTTTTTAAGCCGCAAATCATTCGCGTGATCCTCAACCCGGTAAAACTCACCTTCTCCGAACACGACGGTGGCAGCCGCATGCTGCCGAACTACGTCTGCGATCTCGATAACCCCCTTTTTCTGGTCTCCCAGGAGTCAGCGCAATGAAAACGTATGATTTCATCGGCATTGGTATTGGTCCGTTCAACCTCAGCATCGCAGCCCTTGCAGAGGGGCTGGACGGATTTAGCTCACTGTTCCTTGAACGCAAGCCGCATTTCTCCTGGCACCCTGGGATGATGGTCCCGGACTGCCACATGCAAACCAGCTTCCTGAAGGATCTGGTCAGCGCCGTGGAGCCGACCAACCGTCACAGCTTTCTCAACTACCTGGTGCAGCGTAAAAAGTTCTACCGTTTTCTGACCACCGAGCAGCGCACCGTCTCCCGCGAAGAGTTTGCTGATTACCTGAGCTGGGCGGCGGAAAACCTCACCAACCTCGCCTTCAGCCAGCAGGTGCAGCAGGTGAGTTTTGATGAGAAAAAGGGCCTGTTTGAAGTAGTAACCCAGCGCGATCGCTTCCTGGCGCGCCACGTCTGCGTGGGGATTGGCAAACAGATCAACCTCCCCGACTGCGTGACCGCGCAGGATGACAGTTGCTTCCACGCCAGCGAGATGATGCTGCGCACGCCAGATTTGGCGGGCAAACGGGTGACCGTCGTTGGCGGCGGCCAGAGCGGTGCCGATCTGTTTTTGAATATCTTCCGCGGGGAGTGGGGTCAGCCGCTGAGCCTGAACTGGGTGTCGCGCCGCAACAACTACAACGCCCTGGATGAGGCCGCGTTTGCCAACGAGTATTTCACGCCGGAGTACGTGGACAGCTTCTCCACGCTTGGTGAAGAGGCACGTCGTCAGATGCTGCACGAGCAGAAGATGACCTCTGACGGTATCACCACCGAGTCCCTGCTGGCGATTTGCCGCGCCATGTATCACCGCTTTGAAGTGCTGCGAGAAAAACCCTGGGCGCACCTGATGCCGTCCCGCTCGGTCACCGCCCTCACGCGACTGCCAAACGGGCAGCGCCTGATGCTACAGCATCACCTCGACGGCGGCCGCGAACAGCTGGAGAGCGACGTGGTGATCTTTGCCACCGGCTACCGCGCCGCCCAGCCTGCGTTTCTGGCCCCGCTCTCCCATCGTCTGCACCTGGATGCCGACGAAGCTTTTCACATTAACAACGATTTCACCCTTGAATGGGACGGCCCGCAGAGCAACCGCCTGTTTGCCGTGAATGCCGGGATGCACCGTCTCGGCATTGCCGAACCCCAGCTTAGCCTGATGGCCTGGCGCGCCGCGCGAATTCTCAATCGCGCGCACGACGACGAGCCGTTTGAGCTGGCCACCACCCCCGGCGTGATCCACTGGCGTAGCACCACCAGCGTGGATAACAGCCAGGTTTTTAAACCATTAGCACAGACCACCGAGTACTGACACACACAATAAGGATCAACATAACAATGAAACGTTCTCATCTTTGGGTTTTAAATCCGTGCTTGCTTGCCATGCTTTCGACCTCTGCGTTGGCAGAAGCACAAAAGGAAGAAAATATCGTTGTCTCCGCCAGCCGCGCACACCGCAGCGTGGCGGAGATGGCGCAGACTACCTGGGTTATTGAGCGTGCTGAAATTGAGCAGCAGGTTCAGGGCGGGAAAGAGATTAAAGACGTGCTGGCGCAGCTGATCCCGGGCATGGACGTCAGCAGCCAGGGGCGCACCAACTACGGTATGAACCTGCGCGGCCGTTCAATGATGGTGATGGTGGACGGTGTGCGTCTGAACTCCTCCCGTAGCGACAGCCGTCAGCTTGACTCTATCGATCCGTTCAACATCGACCGTATCGAAGTGATTTCCGGCGCCACCTCGCTGTACGGCGGCGGCAGTACCGGCGGCCTGGTGAACATCGTCACCAAAAAAGGTCAGCCGGAGACGGAAGTCGAATTCCAGACCGGGGCAAAAAGCGGGTTTAACAGCCACAACGACCACGATGAGAACGTGTCGGCGGCGGTCAGCGGCGGTAATGATAACGCGTCTGGTCGCCTGTCCGTTTCTTATCAGCGTTACGGCGGCTGGTATGACGGCAACGGCGACGAGGTGATTATCGATAACACCCAGACCGGCTTACAGTATTCGGACCGTATTGATGTGATGGGCACCGGCACCATCAACATTGACGATCACCAGCAGCTGCAGTTAACCACCCAATACTACAAGAGCGAATCCGATGGCAAGCATGGCCTGTACCTCGGGAAGAACTTCTCGGCAGTAACGGGTGATGCCACCGCGTATAACAAAAACAACCTGGACTCTGACCGTATTCCCGGAACCGAGCGCCATCTGATTAACCTGCAGTACTCTAATACCGATTTCTGGGGACAGGATCTGGTCGCGCAGATCTACTACCGTGACGAGAGTCTGACCTACTACCCGTTCCCGACCCTGAGCAAAGGGACGGTCACCAGCATCGGTGCCTCTCAGCAGAAAACCGATTTTTACGGCGGTAAGCTGACGCTGAACAGCAAGCCGGTGGATGATTTAACCCTGACCTGGGGCGTGGATGCCGACCATGAAACCTTCGATGCCAACCAGCAGTTCTTCGACCTGAGTAAAGCGGCGGCGAGCGGCGGCATGAAGCTGGACAATGCGTACAACGTTGGGCGTTATCCGGGTTACAGCATTACCAACCTCGCCCCGTTCCTGCAGGCGAGCTATGACATTGACGCCATCACCCTGAGCGGCGGCGTGCGTTACCAGTACACCGAAAACAAGGTGGATGACTTTGTTGGCTATGCTCAGCAGCAGGCTATCGCCACTGGCAAGGCTACCTCCGCAGACGCGGTACCGGGCGGGAAGACCAATTACAACAACTTCCTGTTTAACGCCGGGATCCTTGGTCGCCTGACCGAACAGCAGCAGCTGTGGTTTAACTTCTCCCAGGGCTTCGAAATCCCGGACCTGGCGAAGTACTACGGCTCCGGCACCTATCAGCTGGTTGACGGGCACTATCGCCTGCTGAACAGCGTGAACGTTAACGACTCGACGCTGGACGGCATTAAGGTTAACGCTTACGAGCTGGGCTGGCGTTACACCGGCGATAACCTGCGCACGCAGGTTGCGGCGTACTACTCGCTCTCGGATAAAACCATCACCATCAACAAAACCGATATGACCATCAACCTGGAAGATGACAAACGTCGTATCTACGGGGTGGAAGGTCAGGTGGACTATTTCTTCACCGACAGCGACTGGAGCACCGGCGCGAACTTTAACGCCATTAAGTCTGAAACCCGTGAAAACGGTAAATGGGAGAAGCTGACGGTAGACAGCGCCAGCCCGTCGAAAGCCAGCGCCTGGGTCAACTGGGCACCGGGCGACTGGACCCTGCGCGTGCAGAGTACCCAGACCTTTGACGTCTCTGATGCCGACGGTAAGAAGATCGATGGCTATAACACGGTCGACTTCCTGGGCAGCTACGCCCTGCCGGTGGGTAAAGTGAGCTTCAGCGTGGAAAACGTGCTGGACAAAGACTACACCACCGCCTGGGGACAGCGCGCACCAGGGCTGTATAGCCCAACGTATGGCGCTCCGGGTCTGTATACCTATAAAGGCCGTGGCCGTACGTTTGGTCTGAACTACTCCGTTCTGTTCTAAACAGCCGCGCCGCCTGCCTGCGGGCGGCGCATCCTGCTGTGTAATTTCACCGCAAATTTGCTATAAAATCAGCGATTTGCTGAAATTGTCGGCAAACGATCAAAAAGGGTGTTTTCACCCTTTGACAAGGCGTACCGAGGTCGCTACTATGCGCCT